>CAYNFA010000023.1:0-15856 GCA_964396345.1 uncultured Thalassobaculum sp. | reverse complement strand
CTGGGGCCACGGGTCGATGCGGAGTGCGTGGCACCGCGGTGACCCGGCCCGCGATCCCCCTGGTGTCGGATCGGTGGTCCGACTTAGGATCGCGCCAACGCCCAAGCGACCCTTGCCGGAGACCCACGATGCCCGTCAACAACCGCATCGCCGCCTTCCACGACGAGATGACCGAGTGGCGGCGCGACTTGCACGCCCACCCGGAAATCGGCTTCGAGGAGCAGCGGACCTCGGCGGTGGTGGCGGAGAAGCTCGCGTCCTGGGGCATCGAGGTGCATCACGGCATCGCCGAGACCGGCATCGTCGGCGTGTTGCGCGGCAACGGCTCCGGCACCGGCACGATCGGCCTGCGCGCCGACATGGACGCCTTGCCGATGCAGGAGGAGGGCGATGTCCCGTACCGCTCCACCATCGCCAACCGCATGCACGGCTGCGGCCACGATGGCCACACCACCATGCTGCTGGGGGCGGCGAAGTACCTGGCCGAGACCCGAAATTTCGACGGCACCGTTCACTTCATCTTCCAGCCAGCCGAGGAGGGCCGGGGCGGCGCCAGGCGGATGGTCGAGGAGGGGCTGTTCGAGAAATTTCCCTGCGACACGGTCTGGGGCATCCACAACGCCCCGCACATGCCGGTCGGCACCATGGCGTTCCGCGGCGGTCCGGTTCTGGCGTCGGCCGACCGGGCGACCATAACCGTTCACGGCAAGGGCGCCCACGCCGCCCGCCCGCACGACGGCGTCGACCCGATCGCCGTCGGGGTGCAGCTCTACCAGGGCATCCAGACCATCGTCAGCCGCAACGTCGACCCGCTCAACCCGCTGGTGATGACGGTGGCGCAGTTCCACGCCGGCACCGCCAACAACGTGATTCCGGCCACCGCCGAGCTGATCATCTCGATCCGCACCTTCGACGCCGCCCTGCAGGACTACGTCGAGCAGCGGCTGACGGAGCTGTGCGATGGCGTCGGGCGCATGTACGGCGCCACCGTCGCCCTGGACTATGTCCGCGGCGTTCCGCCGACGGTCAACGCCGAGGCTGAGGCGGCCTTCGCCGCCGACGTCGCCGAGGCGTTGGTCGGGCCTGACAAGGTCGACCGGGCGCCGGCGCAGGGCATGGGCAGCGAAGATTTCTCGATCATGCTGAACCGGCGGCCGGGCGCCTTCGTGTGGCTCGGCGGCGGCGCGCCCGGCAAGGACCACGGCCTGCACCACCCGAAATACGACTTCAACGACGCCGCGCTGCCGATCGGCGCGTCGTTCTGGGCAAGCCTGGTGGAGCAGCGGCTGCCGCGCCGCTGAGCGTCTGCCGTTCATCGGCGCGGTGGCGTCTGGTTCGACGACGACACCCGGGCGTGTCCCTCGATTCCCCCCCGCCACGACGTCGCTCATCGCGTCGACGGCGCTTTCTGGCGAGGCTGGTCGCCGAGCACCGGATCGACGAGGATGAGGGCCACGAGGTCGCCGTCGACCTTGCCTAGCGTCTTGCCAAGCAGGCTTACAAGCTGTGATCCGCCGCCTCGGTCCCGACACGCTCGCGGAGCTGCCCCCGGCCGTTGCCCGTCCGCGGTACGACCGCGGGGCGCTGGGCGTCGGTATCGTCCACATCGGCCTCGGCGCGTTTCACCGCGCCCACCAAGCGGTCTATACGGACGACGCCCTGAACCGGTCGGGCGGCGACTGGGGCATAGCCGGGGTGTCGCTGCTCAGCCCCGACACCCGCGACGCCCTCCGGTCGCAGGGCGGACTCTACACTCTTGGTGTGCGCGACGAGGCCGGGGAACGGCTGCGCGTGATCGGTTCGGTGGTCGAGGCGCTGGTGGCGCCGGAGAACCCCGGTGCGGTGCTGGCGCGCCTGACCCACCCCGGCGCGCGGGTGGTGACCGTCACCGTCACCGAGAAGGGCTATTGCCACAACCCGGCGACCGGCGAACTGGATGAACGCCGGCCGGACATCCGCCACGACCTCGGCGATCCCGGCCTGCCGAGCACCCTGCCGGGGTTCCTGGTCGAGGCGATCCGTCGCCGGCGTGCCGCCGGCGCGCCGCCGTTCACGGTGCTGTCCTGCGACAACCTCCCGCACAACGGCTCGGTGACCGCCGGCATCCTGCAGGCCTACGCCTCGCTGCTCGAGCCGGGGCTCGACCGCTGGATCGCCGACCACGTCGCCTGCCCGAGCTCGATGGTGGACCGTATCGTCCCGGCGACCGCCGAGGAGGACCGGGCGCGGGTAGCCGCGTCGCTCGGCCTCGTCGACGCCGCACCGGTCGTTACCGAGCCGTTCAGCCAGTGGGTGTTCGAGGACCGCTTCCCGTCGGGTCGGCCGGAATGGGAGGCGTTCGGCGCCGAGCCGGTGGCCGATGTTCGCCCCTACGAGGCGATGAAGCTGCGCCTTCTGAACGCGAGCCATTCCTGCATCGCCTATCTCGGCTACCTGGCCGGATACCAGACCGTCGCCGAGGCGATCGCCGACCCGGTTTTCGAGCGCTTCGTGGCGACGCTGATGGACGAGGAGGTGACCCCGACGCTGAAGATGCCGGCCGGCGCCAACCTCGCCGGCTACAAGGCGGCGCTGCTGGCGCGCTTCGCCAACCCGGCGCTGCGCCACCGTACCTGGCAGATCGCCATGGATGGCACCCAGAAGCTGCCCCAGCGGCTGCTGGCCACCATCCGCGAGCGCCTCGCCGCCGGGGCTCCGTTCGACCGCCTGGCGCTCGGCGTGGCGGGCTGGATGCGCTACGCCCGCGGCGTCGACGAGACCGGCCGCCCGATCGACGTCCGCGACCCGCTGGCCGAGCGCCTGCGCAAGCTCGCCGAGGAGGCCGGCCCGGTCGCCGGCCGGCTGGCCCCGGCGCTGCTGAGCGTGCGCGAGGTGTTCGGCGACGACCTGCCGGCGAATCCGGCCTTCGTCGACGCGGTCACCGCGGCGCTCGACGGGCTGTTCGACCGCGGCGCGTGGATCTGCGTGGAACGGTTGGCGTAGGGTGTTGGCGGGAGACAACCGCTTCGATCTCGGCGGTCTGCTGCCACAAGTCCGGGATCATGATCGTCGCCATCCCGTCGGCCGACCTGGCGTCACCGTTTGCGCACGAACTCGGTGCGCAGGACAAGGCCGCTGATCCCTTCGTAGCGGCAGTCGATTTCCTGGTCGTTGGCGGTGAGGCGGATCGACTTGATGACCGTGCCCTGCTTCAGGGTCTGGTTGGTGCCCTTGACCTTGAGGTCCTTCACCAGGGCGACGGAATCGCCGTCGGCCAGGATGTTCCCGGCGGCATCGCGGACCACCAGATGGTCACCGGCGTCCGCCGCCGCCAGCATTTCTGCTGCCGGGCGCCACTCGCCGGTGGCCTCGTTGTAGACGTACTCGTCGCTGTCGTCGGCCACCGTCGCGCTCCTTCTCAGCAAGACTCGGCCAACCGGCCGTCCCGATCGTCGACCGGCGGCGGTTTATACTCCTCCGGTAGCACCGCGCCACCTTCCCAAGGCTTCGGAGCCTCGATCGACGGGGTTGCCCGCGCCGCCCGGTGATGCCATCCAGTCTGCGACAGCCACCGACCCGGTAGACTCCAGTGCAGATGAACGACTCGACCGCTTCCGCCCCTCGGCGGGCGCTCGTCACCGGCGGCAGCCGCGGGCTCGGGCTGGAGATTGGCCTGGGGTTGGCGCGGGCCGGCTACCGGGTGGCGCTGTCCGGCCGCGATGGGGCGGCGCTCGTGGCAGCGCGCGACCGGGGGCGGGCGGCGGGGCTGGACGTCCACGCGGTGGTCGGCGACCTGATGGACGATGTCGCCGGCGTCGTGTCGGCGGCGGTCGACCGGCTCGGCGGCCTGGACGTGTTGGTTCACGCCGCCGGCATCCGCGACCGGCGGGCCACCCCGGCGCTCGACGCCGCGGCGTTCGCGGCGGTCGTCGACGCCAACCTGACGGTCAGCTACGCGATCGCCCGCGCGGCGCTGCCGCATCTGCAGGCGTCGACGGCCGGACGGCTGATCTTCATCACCTCGATCGCCGGCGCGCTGTCGCGCCGCGGTGACCCGGCGTATTCCGCGGCCAAGGGCGGGCTGGCGGCGCTGACCCGGTCGCTGGCGGTCGAGTTCGGATCCGACAGCCTGACCGTCAACGCCATCGCGCCGGGGTTCTTCCTGACCGAAAAGAACCGGGCGCTCGCCGCCGACCCGGCGACCGGCACCTTCATCGACGCCCGCGTGCCGCTGCGGCGCTGGGGCCGGCCGGAGGAGATCGCCCCGGCCGCGCTGTTCCTGGCCGGGGCGGCGGCCAGCTATGTCAACGGCATCACCCTGACGGTCGACGGCGGGCTGTCGGCGCAGATGTGACGGTCAGGCGGCGTCGGCTTCCGCCGCGTCCGTCAGGGCGATGAAGCGCTCGACGTGGTGGTCTACGTCGCCGAGCAGGTGGTCGATCATCACCAACCGCTTGGCGTAGTGGGCGAGGGCGTATTCCCAGGTCATGGCGATGCCGCCGTGCAGCTGGATCGCCTCCTCCGCCACCTGCCGGGCGGCTCGGCCGATCGTCACCTTGGCGGCGCTGATCGCCCGCTCGCGCTCGACCCGGCTTGAGCCGAGCCGGGCGGCGGCCAGGATCGCCATCGAACGGGCCTGTTCAAGTTCCGTTCGCATATCGACCATGCGGTGCTGCAGGGCCTGGAAGCTGCCGATCGGCCGGCCGAACTGCTTGCGGGTCTTGAGGTAGTCGAGGGTGGTCTCGCAGGCCACTTCCATGGCGCCCACCGCCTCGGCACACAGCGCGGCGATGCCGCGCGCCACCGCCGCCTCGATGGCAGCGTGGGCGGTGCCGGGCTCGCCGAGAACGGCGTCGGCGCCGAGCGTGACCGCTTCCAGCACCACCTCGGCCGAACGCCCGCCGTCGATCGTCGGGTTGCCGCGGACCGTCAGGCCGGCGGCGTCGCGCGGCACCAGGAACAGCGCGATGCCCTCGGCGGCGTCGACAGCGCCCGCCACCCGGGCCGATACCACCAGGGTGTCGGCGGCGTCGCCGTTGATCACCACCGACTTGCGGCCGGAGACGACCCAGCCGTCGCCCTGACGCTCGGCGCGGGTGGCCACGTGGGCAAGGTCGTAGCGGCCGTCCGGCTCACCGTGCGCGAACGCCAGCAGCGTCTCGCCGGCAACGACACGGCCCAGAAGATCGCGCTTCTGCGCCTCGGAGCCGGCCAGTTCGACGAGCCCGCCGCCGAGCACCACGGTGGCGAAGTAGGGCTCGACCACCAGCGCCCGTCCGAACGCCTCGGCCACCACCATCAGGTCGACGCCGCCGCCGCCGAGCCCGCCCACTTCTTCCGGGAACGGCACCGCCAACAGGCCGAGTTCGGCGAAGGTCGCCCACATCTCCCGGCTGAAACCGGTCTCGGAAGCGGCCGCCGCCTGCCGGACCTCGAACCCGTAGCGGTCGCGCACGAGCCGGTCGACGGTCTCCTTCAGTAGCCGCTGCTCCTCGGACAGCGCGAAGTCCATGGTCGGTCTCCTTCCTCAGTGTCGTCCATGCCCGTCGCCGCGTGGATCCCGGGTCGCGCTTCGCTTGCCCGGGATGATGACGGGGGAGGGGTGGCCGTCAAAGCCCGCCCCCCTTGCCGTCATCCCGGCCGCAGCGGCGGAGCCGCGGAGAGCCGGGACCCCCGAAGCGACCGGCGCCACCCTCACAGCCCGAGGCTGGCCTTGGCGATGATGTTCTTCTGGATCTCATTGGACCCGCCGAAGATCGACAGCTTGCGCATGTTGAAATAGTGCGCCGCCACCGGGGCGGCGTAGTCCGGGCCGATCGGCTGGCCGTTGAAGCCGCCGTCCAGCGCCTCCGACTGGAAGGGCAGGGCGTGCGGGCCGAGTGCCCGCCGGGCGAGATCGGTGATCGCCTGGCGGATCTCGGTGCCCTTGATCTTCAGGATCGAACTCTCGGCCCCCGGCGCGCCGCCGGCCTGGACGTCCGCGAGCACCCTGAGGTTGGTCATCTCCAGCGCCATCAGGTCGATCTCGATCGCCGCCATGCGGGCGCGGAAGATCGGGTCCTCGATCAGCGGGCGGCCGTTCTTGCGCTGGTCGCGGGCGATCGCCTTGAGGTGGCGCAGCGCCTCCTTCGACAGGCCGACTCCGGCGATGTTGGTGCGCTCGTGGGTCAGCAGGTACTTGGCGCAGGTCCAGCCCTGGTTCTCGTCGCCGACCCGGTTGCCGACCGGCACCCGGACGTCGTCGAAGAACACCTCGTTCACCTCGTGCTCGCCGTCGAGCAGGATGATCGGGCGCACGGTGATGCCGGGCGTTGCCATGTCGATCAGCAGGAACGTGATGCCCTCCTGCGGCTTGGCGGCCTGCGGGTCGGTCCGGACCAGGCAGAAGATCCAGTTGGCGTGCTGGCCGAGGGTGGTCCAGGCCTTCTGGCCGTTGACCACGTAGTGGTCGCCGTCGCGCGTCGCACGGGTCTTCAGCGAGGCGAGGTCGGAGCCGGCGCCCGGCTCGGAGTAGCCCTGGCACCACCAGTCGGTCAGGTCGAGGATGCGCGGCAGGTAGTGCGCCTTCTGGTCGGCCGTGCCGAATTTCATGATCACCGGCGCCACCATGTTGACGCCGAAGGCGACGATGCGAGGCGCCCCGGCGGCCGCGCATTCCTCCTCGAAGATGTGACGCTGCACCGGCGACCAGCCGGTGCCGCCGTGCTCCCGCGGCCAGTTGACGCCGAGCCAGCCGCGCTCGCTCAGCGCCGTCTGCCAGCGAACGTGGTCGTCGCGGGTCAGCCGCCTGCCGCCCTTGACCTTGGCGGCGACGTCGGCCGGCAGCCCGGTCTTCAGGAAGTCCCGGACCTCCGCGCGGAAGGCCTGCTCATCGGGGGTGTAGTTCAGGTCCATGCGATCCTCCTGGCCGGCGCGGTCAGCGCGCGTCGACCCATTCCTTGAAGGTGCGGCCGGACTCGGCCAGCTCGACCAGCAGCGGCGCCGGCGCCCAGCTCGCCGGATCGGTCTCTGCGAAGCGGCGGATATCGGCCAGCACGGCGGCGAGGCCGCGGCGGTCGGCCCAGAACATCGGTCCGCCTTCGTAGGCCGGGAAGCCGTAGCCGAACAGCCAGACCATGTCGATGTCGACCGGCCTGAGCGCGATGCCCTCGGCCAGGATCCGGGCACCCTCGTTGACCAGGGCGCACAGCGCGCGGACGCGGATCTCGTCGGCCGGGATCGACCCCCGCTGGATGCCCCTGACCGCTGACGCCTCGACCACGACGCGCTCGACCACCGGGTCCGGGATCGGTGTGCGGCCGTCCTCGTAGCGGTACCAGCCGGCGCCGGTCTTCTGGCCGAGCCGTCCCATCTCGTAGAGCTTGTCGGCGATCGCGACGTAGCGGGCGTCGGCCGGGCGGGTGGCGTCCTCGCGCCGGCGCGTCATGTAGCCGATGTCGAGGCCGGCCAGGTCACCCATGGCGTACAACCCCATCGGGAAGCCGAAGCCGGTGATGGCGGCGTCGATGTCCTGCGGCAGGGCGCCGTCCTCCAGCAGGTAGTCCATCTGGGTCTTGTAGGTTCGCAGCATGCGGTTGCCGATGAAGCCGTCGCACACCCCCGACACCACCGCGACCTTGCCGAGGGTGCGGCCGACGTCGAGGGCGGTGCGCAGGGCGTCGTCGGCGGTCCGTGCGCCGCGCACCACCTCCAGCAGCCGCATGACGTTGGCCGGGCTGAAGAAATGCATGCCCAGCACGTCGGCCGGCCGGGACGTGGCGGCGGCGATCGCGTCGACGTCGAGGTAGGAGGTGTTGGTGGCCAGCACCGCCCCCGGCTTGGCGATCGCGTCGAGTCGGGCGAACACCTGCTTCTTGACGTCCATGCTTTCGAACACCGCCTCGATCACCAGATCGGCGTCGGCGACCGACGTCAGGTCCAGGCTCGGCGCGATCAGGGCCATCCGCGCCTCGACCTCGTCGGCGGTCATGCGGCCGCGCTTGGCGCTGATCTCGTAGTTCGATCGCACCTTGGCGATCCCGCGATCGAGCGCCTCCTGGGCGGTCTCGACCACCGTCACCGGGATGCCGGCGTTGGCGAAGCACATGGCGATGCCGCCGCCCATGGTGCCGGCGCCGATCACCGCCGCTTTCGCGACCTTGCGCGACGGCGTGTCCCGCGACATCCCCGGCACCTTGGCGACCTCGCGCTCGCCGAAGAAGGCGTGCACCAGGCCGGCGCGCTGCGGCGACTCCATGCACTGCTGGATCAGGTCGCGCTCGCGCTTCAGGCCCTCGTCGAATGGCAGGTCGACGGCGGCCTCGACCGCGTCGACGCAGCGCTGCGGCGAGAACAGGCCACGCGCCGACTTGGCCAGCGCGGTCCGCGCGGTCGCGAACACCGAGCGGTCGTCGCGGGCGTCGGCGAGTTTCTCCTCGCGGTCGCGCACCGCCATGCCGGTGACCCCCTCGTCGACCAACCGGCGCGCGAAAGTCAGACCGGCCGCCTTGACGTCGTTGCCGTCGACCACCGCGTCGAGAATGCCGAGGCGCTCGGCCTCCTCGGCCGGGACGTGCCGGCCGGTGGTGATCATGTCCAGGGCCGTCGCCACCCCGACGAGGCGCGGCAGGCGCTGGGTGCCGCCGGCGCCCGGGATGATGCCGAGCTTGACCTCGGGCAGGCCGACCTTGGCGCTTGCCAGCGCCACCCGGAACCGGCAGCCGAGCGCCACCTCCAGGCCGCCGCCGAGGGCGGTGCCGTGAATCGCCGCCACGGTTGGCTTGGGACATGCCTCGATCTCGTTGATCACCGCGCCCAGCACCGGCGGCAGCGGCGGCTTGCCGAACTCCCGGATGTCGGCGCCGGCCATGAAGGTTCGGCCGTCGCCGTAGATCACCAGGACCTTGGCTTCAGGGTCGTCGATGCCCTGCCGGATGGCGGCGCTGATGCCGGCGCGGACCGCCTGGCCGAGGGCGTTCACCGGCGGGTTGACGACGCGGATCAGGCCGATGGCCCCCTCGCGGCTGTACTGGACGGGGTCGCTCATGTTTTCTCCCGCGTTTCGGTTGCCCGACGGCATGGCTCAGCAGCCTTGATGCTTCGGGCGGTCGGCCCCGGCGGGCGCCCCCGCCAGCTCGCGCTCGACCAGCCGGACCAGATCCTGCAGCCGTGGCCCGATGGTGCGCTCCAGGACCCGCCGGGTCAGGCGCAGGGACGAGCCGCCGCAGTTGATCGCCAGCACGTGGGCGCCGCCCTCCAGCACCAGGGGCACGCCGGCCGACGCGACGTCGCGGTTCCAGTCGCCCTCCGAGACACAGTAGCCGTGGTCGGCGTAGTGCTGCAGCGACCGGTCGATGCCTTCGCGCAGGGCCGGCCAGGCGTCGCCGTGGTGGGCCTGCAGCCGGTCCATCAGCAGTTCCCGGTCGGCTTCCGCGAGGCCGGCGAGGTAGGCGCGGCCCATCGAGGTGACCGGCATCGGGATTCGGGCGCCGGCCTCCAGGCGCAGGATCAGGGGGCCGCGGCCCTGGCAGACATCCACGTAGACCATCTCCGACCGGTCGCCGGTGCCGAGCGCCACCGCGCAGTCGGTGGAGTCGGCCAGCGCCTGCATGTGAGGGCGGGCGACGTCGCGCACGCCGTTGCCGGCGAGGAAGCGGTACCCGAGCGCCAGCACCCCGGGGCCGAGCTGGTAGCGCTCCAGGTGATCGACGTAGCGCAGGTACCCGAGCGAGGTCAGGGTCTGGGTCAGGCGCGAGACCGTCGACTTCGGGATGCCGGTGCGTTTGGCGAGTTCACCGTTGCCGAGATAGCGGTCATCGCGGCCAAAGGCGCGCAGGATCTCCAGCCCGCGCGCCAGCGCCGTCACGAAGCCGGGGTCGGCGTCGGCACCGTCCCGCCAGTCCTCGATGTTCGCCAGCCTCGGGTTGCTCGGTCGTCTCGGCATGCGTCAGGTCCGTGCGGCCAGCGATGGCGGGGCGGCCGGGGGTTCCTGCTCCTGCAGGACCCGCCACAGCACCTTGCCGGTAGGGGATTTCGGCAGCCCGTCGGCGAACGCGACGACGGCCGGCACCTTGTACGCGGCCATGCGCTCGCGGCACCACTCCCGGATCGCTTCGCCGTTCGGCCGGGCGCCGGCGCGCGGCACGATCACCGCCTTGACGGTCTCGCCGCGGCGCGGATCGGGGGTGGCGATGACGCAGACTTCCTGAATGTCGGGATGGGCGTACATCATCGCCTCGACCTCTGCCGGCCAGACCTTGAAGCCGGAGGCGTTGATCATCCGCTTCAGCCGGTCGACCAGGAAGAAGTATCCCTCGTCGTCGTAGTAGCCGAGGTCGCCGGTGCGGAAGAAGCGCTTGCCGTCGCGCTCGAGGAACACCGCCTCGGTCTCGGCCGGGCGATTCCAGTAGCCGAGGAACACCTGCGGGCCGGCGACCACGATCTCGCCGACGCTGTCCGGCCCGAGCTCCTCCAGCGTCTCCGGGTCGACGATCCGGGCGTCGGTGTCGAAGATCGGAATGCCGCCGCATTGCCGCTTCGGCCGGCCGTAGGGGTTGATGTGGGTGGGCGCGATGGTCTCGGTCAGGCCGTAGCCCTCAATGTAGTCGATGCCGGTCAGGGCGTGCAGCCGGTCGGCGACCGCCTTCGGCATCTGCGCCCCGCCGCCACTGACCGCGACCAGCGAGGACAGGTCGAAACGCGCCGCCTCGGGGTCGGACAGCAGGTCGATCGCCATGGTGGTGATGCAGCGCCAGTGCGTGACCCGGTGCCGGGCGATCAACTCGGCCGCCGTCCGCCGGTTCCAGCGCGACATCATCACCATGGTCGAACCCTGGAAGACCAGGGTGTTCATGGAGTTCTGCATGCCGGTGACGTGGAACAGCGGCAGGCTGACCAGCGACATCGATTCCGGGTTGCTGGGGCTCCACAGCAGGTTGGCGTACAGCGTGAAGCCGACCGTGCGGTGCGAGTGGAGGCAGCCTTTCGGCCGGCCCGTGGTGCCGGAGCTGAACGGCAGCACGCACCAGTCATCGAGCCCGATCGTGAGCACCGGAGGCGCCAGGCCGGCGGCCATCACGGCCGTCCAGTCGACGAGGCCGTCGCCGGTCACCTCGCGCCGTGGTGCGGCCACTGCGTCGGGCAGGTCGAGGTCGGTGCCGACCCGCAGGTAGTCGGCGTAGCAGGCGACGGCGACGTGGCGCAGCGGACGGCCGCCGGCGAGCGGCTCGACCACCGCCAGCATCTCCTGGCCGATCACCGCGACGGTCGCCGCGGTCTCCTCGGCGACATGGCGCAACTCCTCGCCGCGGCTCATGGTGTTGACCGGCACGACCACGGCGTTGGCGCGCAGGATGGCGTAGTAGGCGATCACGAATTGCGGGCTGTTCTGCATGAACAGCAGCACCCGGTCGCCGCGCCGCACGCCGCCTTCCGCCGCCAGCCAGCCGGCCAGCCGGTCGGTCTCGCGCTCGATCTCGGACCAGGTGACGGGCGTTCCGTAGTAGTGGATCGCCACCTTCGCCGGAAACCGACGGGCGGTGACCGTCAGGTTGTCGGGAAGGGTGGTGGCCGGCGGCGTAATGCTGTGCGGCAGCCCCTTCGGCCAGGCACCGAAATGACGGTCGAACATCGATCCTCCCAGGTGCGGGCGTTGTCCGCCTCGGCTTGCTCCAAGCTATCACACGGCGGCGCGCGACGATCAACCGGGCGGGACAGGGTTCCGCGGTTCGGAACATGACACGGCGCCAGCGGGGGGCCGTGCATCCCAAGGTTGACCGGTCTCGTTATCGATATCACTATTTCTCAACGGCAAACGGGGGAGCGCGGATGTCGGTGGCCGAGGCCCTGGAGGCGGGCGAGATCAGCCCGTTTCCGTCGTCGAGCAAACGCCTGGCGATCCAGGAGGCGTTGCGGCGCCTGATCGTGATCGGCCGGCTGGCCCCGGGGACGCCGCTGGTCGAGACCCAACTCGCCGCCGAATTCCGATCCAGCCAGGCGCCGGTGCGCGAGGCGCTGATGAAGCTGCAGGAAGCCGGGCTGGTGGTCCGCAACGGCTACCGCGGCACCGTGGTGGCCACCACCTCGATGGACGAGGCCTGCGAGATGGTGGCGGTGCGGCTGCGGCTCGAGACCACCGGCGTGCGCCGGGCGGTGGCGCGCTTTGACCGCGCCCTGCGCGACCGACTCGCCGGCGAGATCGCGGCCATGGAGGCCGCCGCCGGGCGCGGCGACCTGTTCGCGCTGACCGAGCACGACCGGGCGTTCCACCTGGCAATCTTCGAGCGCGCCGAGCTGGCGTCGCTGGAGCCGATCCTGACGCGCTGCTTCCTGCACGTGCACCGTGCTGCGCTGGCCAACCCGGCGCGCGCCCGGCCGATGCTGCAGTCGGCGCGGCGCCACTGGTCGATCGTCGAGGCGCTGGACATCGGCTGCCCGGACGCCGCCGCGGCGGCGCTGGCGGAACACATAGGCAATGTCATCGAGGGGATGCCGCCGGTCGACGGCGACGCTCCGGGATACCAACGCGAATCGTGAGATCGCGACAACAGGGACGCAACACGGAGGTGGAAGAGAGCCCATGACACGGAAACTGTCGCTGGCCGTCACGGCCGGCCTGATGCTCCTCGGATCGGCCGCGTCGGCCGAGACCCTGCGGATCGGCCTCGCCGACGATCCCGACGTGCTCGACCCCGACCAGTCGCGCACCTTCGTCGGCCGCATCGTCTACACAGCTCTCTGCGACAAGCTGATCGACATCGACCCGGACCTGAACTTCGTGCCGCAGCTCGCCACCGCGTGGAGCTGGTCGGACGACGGCAAGGCCCTGACCATGAAGCTGCGCGAGGGCGTGACGTTCCACGACGGCGAGACGTTCAACGCGGCGGCGGTGAAGTACAACATCGAGCGCTCCAAGAACCTGCCGGAGTCGCGCCGTAAGAGCGAGGTGAAGTCGATCCAGTCGGTCGACGTGGTCGACGCCATGACGGTGAAATTCAACCTGGCGGCCCCGGACGCCACGCTGATGGCGACGCTGTCCGACCGCGCCGGCATGATGATGTCGCCGAAGGCGGCGGAGGCCGCGGGCGCCGGCCTGGGCGCGAACCTGGTGTGCTCGGGCCCGTTCAAGTTCGTCGAGCGGGTGCAGCAGGACCGCATCGTCGGCGAGAAGTTCGCCGGCTACTGGAACGCCGACAAGATCCACTTCGACCAGGTGATCTACCGCACCATCCCGGACTCCACGGTGCGGCTCGCCAACCTGCAGGCCGGCGACCTCGATGTCCTGGAGCGCCTGTCGCCGCCGGACATCCCGACCGTCAAGGCGGACGGCAAGCTGAAGCTGGTCGACGTCGTCGGCCTCGGCTACCAGGGCATCACCATCAACGTCGGCAACGGCGATAAGTCGAAGACCCCGCTCGGCCAGGACGCCCGGGTGCGCAAGGCGGTGGAACTGGCGATCGACCGCGTCGCCCTGAACCAGGTGGTGTTCGACGGCGCCCATCTGCCGGGCAACCAGTTCGTCTCGCCGCAGAGCCAGTTCTACGCCAAATCGGTGCCGATGCCGGGGCGCGACGTGGCCAAGGCCAAGGCCCTGCTGAAGGAGGCCGGGCTCGACAAGTTCGAGTTCGAGATGCAGTTCGCGAACAACCCGGACGCCACCCGCGCCGCCCAGGTGATCCAGGCGATGGCGGCCGAGGCCGGCATCGACATCAAGCTGCGCGCCACCGAGTTCGCGACCATGCTGAAGGAGCAGACCGCCGGCAACTACCAGTCGACCCAGGTCGGCTGGTCGGGCCGCGTCGACCCCGACGGCAACATCCACACCTTCATGACCTGCAAGGGCGGCATCAACGACAGCAGGTACTGCAACCCAGAGGTCGACAAGCTGCTGGAAGCGGCGCGCCAGACCAACTCGCTGGAGGAGCGCAAGAAGCTGTACGCCTCGGCCATGGAGCTGCTCGACCGTGACCGACCGATCATCTACCTCTGGCACCCGAAGTGGATCTGGGCGTTGCGCGGCGACATCGACGGCTATGTTCCCTACCCGGACGCCATGATCCGCCTGCCGGGCATGCGCAAGGCGTCGTGACACCGGGCGGGGCGGCACCCGCCGGGGCCGCCCCGCCTCACTGCTTCATCCGGACCCTCGGGAGCGGCCGGTGCTGACCTATTTTCTGCGGCGTCTTGTCGGGATCGTGCCGACGGTCGTGCTTGTGTCCATGTTCGTGTTCGCCCTCCAGCAGATGCTGCCGGGCGATCCGGCGTTGGCGATGGCGGGCGAGGAGCGCGATCCCGAATCGATCGCCTACATCCGCGAGAAGTACCGGCTGAACGAGCCGATCTGGGTGCAGTACGGCTACTGGATCGCCGGCGTCCTGCAGGGCGACCTCGGCATCTCGCTGCGCACCAACATCCCGGTGACCGAACTGATCGCCCAGAAGCTGCCGGTCACTATCCAGTTGGCGGTCATGGCGATCGTGATCGCGCTGCTGATCGGCATCCCGATGGGCGCGCTGTCGGCGATCAAGCGCGGCACGCCGCTCGACTGGATCGCCAACGTGACGGCGCTGTCCGGGCTGTCGATCCCGAACTTCTGGCTCGGCATTCTCCTGATCCTGCTGGTCTCGGTGCATCTCGGCTGGCTGCCGGCGTCGGGCTACGAGAGCCCGTTCGTCGATCCGGCCCAGAACCTGCGGACGATGATCATGCCGGCGTTCGTGCTTGGCACCGCGCTCGCGGCCACCATGATGCGGCACACCCGCAGCGCCATGCTGGAGGTGCTGACCTCCGATTACGTCCGCACCGCCCGCGCCAAGGGCGTGCGCGAGCGGCTGGTGATCTTCCGGCATGCCTTCCGCAACGCGCTGATCCCGGTGGTGACGATCGGCACCCTGCAGTTCGGCGAGTTGCTGGCCGGCGCGGTGCTGACCGAACAGGTCTTCACCATCCCCGGCTTCGGCAAGCAGATCGTCGATGCCGTGTTCAATCGCGACTACGCCGTCGTCCAGGGAGTGGTGCTGTTCAGCTCGCTCGCCTTCATCCTGCTAAACTTGCTGGCCGACATGGCGTATTTCGTGCTCAACCCGCGGATCCGGGTGTGACGCCATGACCGACCTAGCCCAGCGCGTTCCGACAGTGCTCGGCGTCCAGATCCGGTCGCGGGCAGGCCGCCGCCTACTGCGCCACCGTGGCGCGCTGTTCGGCGGCTCCCTGGTCGCGTTCTTTGTGGTGATGGCATTGGCGGCCCCGCTGTTCGCCACCCACGACCCGATGGCGACCGACTGGGCGGCGGTGCGCAAGGCGCCGTCCTGGGCGCACGTCATGGGCACCGACGAGATCGGCCGCGACGTCTACTCCCGGTTCGTGTGGGGGGCCCGCACTTCGCTGATGGCAGGGGTGGTCTCGGTGGTTTTCGCACTCGCTATCGAGGAGCCGTTCGGGGTGCTCGCCGGCTACGTGGGCGGCTGGACGGACGTGGTGATCTCGCGCTGCACCGAGGCGCTGTTGTCGTGCCCGTTCCTGATCCTGGCGATCGCCTTTGCCGCCTTCCTCGGCCCCAGCCTGACCAACGCCATGATCGCGATAGGCCTGTCGGCGGCGCCGATCTTCGTTCGGTTGGCGCGCGGCCAGACCCTGTCGGTTAAGGCCGAGGACTACGTCGACGGTGCTCGGGCGGTCGGCCTGACGCACCCGCGCATCGTGCTGCGCTACATCGTGCCGAACATCTTCCCGCCGTTGCTGGTGCAGGCGACCTTGACCATCGCCACCGCGATCATCGCCGAGGCCAGCCTGTCGTTCCTCGGCCTCGGCCAGCAACCGCCCGATCCAAGTTGGGGCAGCATGCTCAGCATCGCCAAGAACTTCATGACCCACGCCCCGTGGATGTCGATCTGGCCGGGGG
>CAYNFA010000022.1:0-15974 GCA_964396345.1 uncultured Thalassobaculum sp. | reverse complement strand
TGGCGCCGAGCGAGCGGAACGCCTCGCGGCGCTCGCGCAGCGCCGCGAACAGCGGGTGGTGGTCGACCATACCCTCTCCGAGCGCCACGTAGCGGCGCGGGTCGCCGCCGAAATCCTTGACGTGGACGGCGCCGGCGACGCGGGCGGCGGCGGCGAGGGTGTCGGCCGAGGGAGCCGGCGGCCGGGTCGAGCGGTGGTTGGCGAGGTCGAGCAGGCCGCGCAGGCGCGGGTGCGCGCGCCTGGCCACCACCGCCGTCAGCTGCTCCAGGGTGGCGACGTTGCAGACGTGCTCGTTCTCCAGCACCAGGGTCACGTCGTGGATCTCGGCGAGGTCGATCAGTCGGTCGAGGTCGTCGTCGAGCTGCTCGGGCGCGAAGCCGTCATAGGTGAAGTACGAGAAGATCCGGAGCTGCGAGGCGCCGAGCGTGTTGGCGACCTCGAACGCCAGCGGCACCGCCGCCTCGGGCGGCAGCACGCCGGGGTCGAAGCCGTGGAAGTTGGCGCCTTCCGGGATCTTGGCGCCGGAACGTGGCCATTTCAGCAGCGGCGAGCAGTAGCAGCCGACCGTCACCCCGGCGTCGCGGAGGCGGCCGGCGAGGTCGGACAGTTCGGGCGCCTCGAACAGGATGACGTTGCGGCCGTCCACCGAACGGATGTCGACCCGGTCGACGCCGTGCGCCGCCATGAAATCCAGCGCTTCGCCGATGTCCTCGGAGACCTCGTCGGTGATGACCGCGATCGCGGGGGTGAAGGGCATGGCGGGGCCTCCGGTGGCGAGGAATCTCCAGCGACAGGGTCGGCGAGACGGGCCGCACGATCAAGGGCCGCAAGCCGCCCCTGCCGACGGACCCGTCGCCACCCTATATCCGCTCGATCCGGTCCCAAAGGGAGACTCCCCGATGCGCCGCCACACCGTCCCGCTGCTCCTGGCCACCGGTCTGGCGCTCTCGGCCTGCGCGGCCGATCCCGATGCCTTCTACCCGGAGACCGCCGGCGCCGGGGCGATGCTGGAGCGGCGGGCCCTCGAACGGGTGCCGGCGCGGTACCGGCCGGTGTCGGTCGCGGTGTTCCGGCAGATGGGCTCGGCCGGCTTCGGCGGCGATACCGAGATCATCGGCTACGACGCCTGGGTCCGGGTCGAAGGCTGTTCCGGCCATGTGCTGGTGCGATTCGACCGCTGGGGCGACCATCGCGCCACCGGCGACCTGACCACGTGCGGTTGACGCCTCGGCACCCCACATCCGAATGACGACCGTGGGAACGGCGTGCAGGAGGATTGCGGATGCGTGGCACCAGGATCGGCGTTCTGACGGCGGCAGGCTTGGCGCTCGCGGCCTGCGCCGGCGACCCGAACACCTTCTATCCCGAGACCGCCAGCGGCGAGCGGATTCTGGAGCAGCGCGCGCTCGAGCGGGTGCCGCCGAACTACAAGCCGACCTCGGTGACGATCGTGCGCGAAATGGGAAGGCGGTCCGGTGCCGCCTTCGGCGCGGCCTGGGCCGGCATGCCGACCGGCTCGGGCATCGGCAGCCCCGAGGTGGTGGGCTACGACGCCTGGGTGCGGGTCGAGGGCTGCACCGGCCACGTGCTGGTGCGCTTCGACCGCTGGGGCGCGCACCGCACCACCGGCGACATGACGAAATGCGGCGGCTGACGGCGCTACCGCGGCGCTAACCTCAGGCGCCGAGCCGCCAGCGCAGCAGATCGATGCGGTCCTGGCCCCAGAACACCTCGCCGTCGGGCAGCACCCAGCTCGGCGCGCCGAACACGCCGGCGGCCAGCGCCGCCTCGCTGTCGGCGGCGTAGCGCTCGGCGTATCCGGGGGCGGCGTCGACCAGGGCGTGGCCGTCCAGGTCGACGCTCTCGGCGATCGCCGCGACCTCGGTGGGGTCGTCGATGTTGCGGTCGTCGCGCCACAGCGCCGTCAGGATGGCGTCGGACAGGGTCAGAGCGTCCTGGCCGGTCTCGCGCGCGGCGATGATGGTCAGGGCCGACAGCGGCGCCTGCGCCGGGAAATTGCTCGGCGAGACGTTGATCGGGATGCCGAGATAGTCGCGCCAGCGCTTCAGCTCCATCATCCGGTACGCTTGGCGCTGCGGCGAACGCTTCGGCAGCGGCAGGCCGCCTGACTGCGGGAAGATGACGCCGTAGTTGACCGGCCGCACGTTGACGGTGGCGCCGATGGTGCGGGCGATCTCGATGAACCGCGCCGACCCGAGATAGCTCCACGGGCTCGAGGTCGAGAAATAGTAGTCGATGGTCATGCTCACGGTCGCTCTCCTGCGGTGTCGGCGGCGTGCCGTTCGCGCAGCACGCGCCGCATGATCTTGCCGGTGGCGGTCATCGGCAAGGCGTCGACGAACTCGACGATGCGCGGATACTCGTGCGCCGCCAAGCGCCGCCGCACATGGTCCTGGATCTCGGCCTTCAGGGCGTCGCTCGGGGCGGTGCCCTCGGCCAGCACCACGCAGGCCTTGATCGCCTCGGTGCGCAGCGGGTCCGGCACGCCGATCACCGCCGCCAGCGCGATCGCCGGGTGGCTGACCAGGCAGTCCTCGATCTCGCCCGGGCCGATCCGGTAGCCGGCCGAGGTGATGACGTCGTCGTCGCGCCCGACATAGTGCAGGTAGCCGTCGGGGTCGCGCCGGCCGAGGTCGCCGGTCAGCATCCACTCGCCCGCCGGCCCGGCGAACTTGGCGGCGGTGGCGTCCGGGTTGCCCCAGTAGCCGAGGAACATCACCGGATCGCCGCGCCGGACCGCGATCGCCCCGGTCTCGCCGTCGGGCAGGGGAACCCCGTCGGCGCCGACGATCGCCACCTCGTGCCCCGGAATCGGCTTGCCCATGGAGCCCGGCATGACGGGCAGGATCGAGGCGCAATTGCCGACCACCAGGTTGCATTCGGTCTGGCCGTAGAACTCGTTGATGGTGAGGTCGAACACCGATCTTCCCCAGTCCAGCAGCTCGCCCCCCAGGGTCTCGCCGCCCGAGCCGATCGAGCGCATGGCCGGCGCGTGGCGGGCGCGCGGGTCCGGCACCTGGCGCATCAGCTTGAGCGCGGTCGGCGGCAGGAAGGCGTTGCGGACCCGGTGCCGGGCGATCAGGTCGAAGGCGGCGTCCGGGTCGAACTTGGCGAAGCGGTGCGCCACCACCGGCACGCCGTGGTGCAGCGACGGCAGCAGCACGTCGAGCAGCCCGCCGATCCAGGCCCAATCGGCCGGCGTCCAGAAGCGGTCGCCGGGGGCGGGGAAGAATTCCTGCGGGAACTCGACGCCGGGCAGATGGCCGAGCAGCACCCGGTGGGCGTGCAGCGCGCCCTTCGGCTGGCCGGTGGTGCCGGAGGTGTAGATGATGACGGCGGGATCGTCGGCGGCGGTGTCGACCGGGGCGAAGCGGTCGGACGCGGCCTCGAGGGCGGGGGCGAGCGCCCGCCACCAGCCGCCGTCGCGCGCCTCGTCGGCGACCAGGACCAGACGGAGGCCGGGCAGCCGGTCGCGGATCGCCTCGATCTTCGCCAGGCTGTCGCGGTCGGTGACCAGGGCGGCGGCCCCGCAATCGCCCAGCCGGTAGGCGAGCGCGTCCTCGCCGAACAGCGTGAACAGCGGCACCGACACCAGGCCGGCCTTGTGGGCGGCAATGTGGGCGATCGCGGTCTCGGGGCGCTGCGGCAGCAGGATGCCGACCCGGTCGCCGCGCCCGAGACCGGCGGCGGCGAGGACGTTGCAGAGCCGGTTCGAGACCCGCTTCAGGTCGGTGAAGCTGTGCTCGGCGACGCTGCCGTCGGCGCCGAGATGGATCAGCGCGGTGCCGGCGCCGGCATCGGCGTGGCGGTCGCAGACGTCGACGCCGATGTTGTAGCGCGCCGGAATTCGCCAGCGGAATCGCCGGCGCACCTCCTCGTAGCTGTCCGCCCGTTCGAGCATGGCGTCCTCCCGGGCGCGATCAAAGCGCGCGCCGCCGGCGACGGCAAGGGTGGAGGGAAAGGGTCGAGGGCAGATCCGGCGCGCTGGCTACGCCGCTCCGGTCAGCCGGGCGAGCAGCGCCGGGCGGTTGGCGACGATGTCGGCCAGGGTATGGCGGTCGAGCTCGGCGAGAAAGGCATCGGCGGCCCCGCGCAGGATGCCGGTCAGGCGGCAGGCACCCTGGATCGGGCAGGCGCCATCGCCGCCCGGGCGCAGGCACTCGGCAAGCGCGAAGCCGGTCTCGGTAGCCCGCACCACATCGCCGATCCGGATCGTTTCGGGAGGCATACGGAGCCGAAATCCGCCGCCTTTGCCGCGGGTTGTCTCGAGCAAGCTGTGTGTCGCCAGCTGATGCACGACCTTGCGGACATGGTCCTTGGAGATGCCGTAACGATCGACCACCTCGTCGATGGTGGTGCGGCGATCGGTGTTCAGCGCCGTCAGGATCAGCACCCGCAGGGCGTAGTCGGTGAACAGGCTGAGCTGCACGGCCTCACCCGGCGGCGGCGCGGTCACGGTCGCGGAAGAATTCCAGGCCGTGCACCAGCGAGGCGGCGATCAGTCGGGCGCGCTCGATGAACACGGCCGCGGCCTCGGGCCGGCAGCGCTCGCGCGCGGCCGCCTCGAACAGCGACAGCCAGCGCTCGAAATGCCGGCGCTCCAGGACCCCGAGCGCCACGTGGGCGCGCATCGGGTTGCCGTCGTAGCCGGGCTGGTGCCGTAGAACCTTGCGCCAGAACGCGCCGATCTTGGCGATGTGGTGATCCCATTGCGCATCCGGAACGGCGCTGCGGAAGATCGGCCCGAGCATCGCGTCCTCGCGCGCCCGACCGTAGAACAACGCCACCACGGCGTCGATCTCGGCTTCGGTCACCTGGATATCGGGGTCGGTCTTGCTGGCCATGTCGGACTCGCGAGTTAAAAGATGCAAATTATATGCATCTTCATGCCGCTGGCTTCAACCCGGTCCATGCGCGAGGTATCGACGCATCCCGGCAGACCGTCAGGCCAGCAGGCCCGCGACATGGTCGGCGATCGCCAGCGACGAGGTGACGCCGGGCGATTCGATGCCGTACAGATTGACCAGCCCCGGTACCCCGTGATCGCGCGGCCCCTGCACCATGAAGTCGAGCGCCGGTTGGCCGGGAGCCTGGATCTTCGGCCGCATGCCGGAGTAGCCGGGCTGCAGCGAGCCGTCCGGCAGCCCCGGCCAGTACTTGCGCACGGCGGCATAGAAGCTGTCGGCGCGCCTCGGGTCGACGGTGTAGTCGATGCGCTCGACCCATTCAACATCCGGTCCGAACCGCGCCTGGCCAGCGAGGTCGAGGGTCAGGTGGATGCCGAGACCGGCCTGCTCGGGGGCAGGGTAGATCAGGTGGCGGAACGGCGCCCGCACGCCCGAGAGCGTGTAGTAGTTGCCCTTGCAGAAGTACTGCGGCGGCACCTTGTCGGCCGGGAAGCGCTGCAGCGAGGCCGCCATCGGCTGGGCGTGCAGGCCGGCGGAGTTCACCACCGTGGTCGCCTTCAGGGTCATGCGCTCGGCGCCGCCGACCACCAGCTCAATGCCGTCCTCGTCGATCCGACCGCCCTCGACCGGCGCGTGGAAGGCGATCATCGCGCCGCGCTCCTCGGCGTCGCCCTGCAGGGCCAGCATGTAGGAATGGCTGTCGAGCACGCCGGTCGACGGCGACAGCAGCGCGGTTACGCAGCGCAAATCCGGCTCCAGGGCCGTGACCTCGTTGTGCGACAGGAAGGTCAGGTCGTCGACGCCGGCGGCGACGGCGCGTTCCTGGATCTGCCGGAGCGCCGGAAGCTGATCCTCCGAGGTTGCGACGATCAGCTTGCCTAGACGCTTGTACGGCACGCCGTGCTCGTCCAGGTAGCGGTACAGCTGGTTTCTGCCCTCCACGCAGAACCGCGCCTTCAGCGAGCCGAGGGTGTAGTAGATCCCGGCGTGGATCACTTCGGAGTGCCGCGAACTGGTCTCGGTGCCGATGGCTTCCGCCTTCTCCAGCACCAGCACCTCGCGGCCCTGCAGCGCCAATGCCCGGGCGCAGGCGAGGCCGACCACCCCGGCGCCGATGACGACCGCGTCGACCCGCTCGCTCATGAGGCGCTCCGATTCAGGCCGCCGAGTTCGGCCATGACGTCGACCAGCAGCGGCACGTGCTCCTCGCCGTGGCCGGTCGAGCAGGCCAGCGTGTAGAGCTGCAGCGCCGCCGAGCCGAACGGGGTCGGCAGCCCGGCCGCCGCCGCCATGCCGGTGTAATAGCCGACATCCTTGCGGGCGTTCGCCATGGCGAACTGCAGCCCCGAGGCGTCGCCGTCGACGGCGTAGGCCATGATCTTCTGGAACATGCCGGAGTTGACGGCGCCCGCCGACACCACGTCGCGCAGCTTGGAGAGGTCGACGCCGGCGGCGCGGGCGGTGATCGCCGCCTCCGCCGTCACCGCGGAGATCGTCATGCTCATGAAGTTGTTCACCAGCTTGAGGGCGTGTGCAGAGCCCAACGCCCCGATGTGGAAGACGTTGCGGGCGTAGGCGTCGAACGCCGGCCTAAGGCGCTCCAGCACCGCCGCCTCGCCGCCGACCAACACGTTGAGGGTGCCGGCCTCGGCCTCCTTCGGCGTCATGGTGAGCGGCGCGTCCAGCGTGTCGGCGCCCTTGGCGGCCAGCGCCGCGGCGACGCGCTTGGTCGAGAGCGGATCGGCGGTGCTGGAATCCACCAGCACGAAGCCCGGGCGCGCCGCCTCCAGGATGCCGTCGGGGCCGAGCACCACGCTCTCGACGATCGCCGAGTTCGGCAGGCACAGGATGACCGCGTCGGTGCTCTCGGCCAGCGCCCGGGGCGAGGCCATCTCGGCGGCGCCGCGGGCCTTCAGATCCTCGACCGGCGCGCGGTTGCGGTTGCCCAGGATCGAGACCGCGAACCCCTTCTCGATCAGGTTCTTCGCCATGCCGTGGCCCATCAGCCCGACGCCGACGAAGCCGATGCGGAGCTGTTCCGCCATGACTTCCTCCCTGGTCTTTCGGCCGCGAGATTAGGTCGACGGCGGATCGGATGGAAGAGCCGGAGGCACCGGACACCGCCACACGGGCGGTCCCAGAACTTCTCCCGTCGCGCCGTGGGCGATGGCGCCACGGAGCCGAGCGGCTAATGTTGCGGTGGCGGTCGCCAGCCGTCGCCAGCCAGGAGGAGCATCCCCATGTCCGACCCCGTCCCCGCCGTCACCGAGGTCGACGCCGTCGGCGAGACCGCCCGCCTGTTCGCGGACATTCGAGCCACCACCGGCAGCCCGGTGGTCAACCTGATCTGGCGCCACCTCGCCACCATCGACGGCGGCCTGGAATGGGCCTGGGGCTCGGCCCGGCCGATCTACGCCAGCGGCCGGGCGCAGGCGGCGGCGGCGCGGTTGTACGATCGGCTCGACCCGCCGCTGCCCTGCCCGCTGCCGCCGGGCGCGCTCGCCGCGGTCGGGGTGACGCCGGCGGAGCTGCCGCGCCTGCGCGCCGTCGCGGACGGATACAACCGCGGTAACGGGCCAAATATGGTAGCGCTGACAGCGCTTTTGGTGGATCCGTCCGGCGCGTTGCCCGACGATCCGGCGCCCGCCGCGGCGCCGGCGGCGGCGATGCCGCGGTTGCTGTCGGAGGGCGACGTCGCCGCCGAGACCTGGGCGCTGGTGCGGGCGATCAACCTGCTGGGCGCCCGCCCGGACGAGCCGATCCTGGCGACCATGTACCGCCACCTCGCCAACTGGCCGGGCTTCCTGGCGCTGATGCACGCGAGCTGGGCGCCGCTGGCGGCCGACGGGCGCATGGCGGCGGCGGCCGAACGGGCAAGGGCGCTGGCGGCCGAGGAGGGCGCGCGGCTGGCGACCCTGCGCGCCGATCGGGGCCCGGCACCCGACGGGGTGCACCGGGCGCTGGCCGAGTTCACCGACAACGTCATCGCGCGAATGGTGCCGGTCGGGGTGGCGCTGGCGCGGTGGCTGCCGCCGGCGGGGCGCTGAGAGGGTCCCTCACGCCGCCTTGTGGCTGCGGTCGATCTTCATCCGGATGTGCTCGCCGGCGGTGATCGGCTTGTACTTCGGGGTCTCGCCGGGGGCCAGACAGGTCGGGATGCAGCGGATGTCGGCGTCGAAATCCGGGTGCACGAAGTAGCCGATCGAGAGGCGCCGGCTGCCGGTGTCGCCGATTTCCGGCACCACCACCCGGTGCATGGTCGACACCCAGCGGTCGTTGGTCCAGCGCTGCATCATGTCGCCGAGGTTGACCACCAGCTCGCCCGGCTTCGGCAGCAGCGGCAGCCAGCGTCCGTCCGGGGTCTGCGCCTCCAGGCCGCCGCGGCCCTCGGTCATCGCCAGGATGGTCATGGCGCCGAAATCGGTGTGGGCGCCGGCCCGCAGCTGCCCGGGCTCGGGCGGGGTTGCCAGCGTCGGGTAATGGTGCACCCCGAGAATCGAGAAGTGCCGCCCCATCAGCGGCGTGAAATGTTCCTCCGGCAGGTCGAGGGCGACCGCGAAGACCCGCAGCAGGTCTAGGGACAGCCGCTCGTAGGCCCGGTAGATGCCGGTGAACGCCTCGGCGGTGCCGGCCGGCTGGTCCGGGACGATGTTGGGGGCGTAGGCGGTCGCCGCCTCCGGCAGCCGGGCGAAGTGCGCGCTGTGGTCGTCGATCGGGCCGAGAAACACCGTTTCCCGGAGATCGAGCGGGGTCTGCTGGCCGAGGGTGGCGGCCAGGCTGCGGGTGGCGATACCGTGGTAGCCGCGCTGCTTCGCCGCCCCGGTCGGCCGCCAGCTTGCCTTGGCCTCGACGGGCTGGTCGAAGAACGCGAACGACCGCGCGAAGGTCTGCTCCAGGGTATCGCGGGCGATGCCGTGCCCGGATATCACCAGGAAGCCGATGTCGCGGCAGGCGGCGGCGACCCGGTCGGCGACGGCGCGCTTGTCAGACGCCGAGCCGGTGCGGAACGGGGCGATGTCGATGCTGGGAATGCTGTCCATGGCGGATCTCCTCAACCGGCCGGGGCCATCGCCTCGGCCGATATCGCGTCGTCGACGGCGTTGTCGTAGGGCACGTCGTAGCCGATCAGGCCGCCCGACAGCAGCGACGCCTTGAGGCGCACGAAGGTGGCGGCCGGCAGGGCGGGCGAGCGTGCCCACACGCCCGAGCCCCGGTAGCCCTCGATCATCCGGGCGAGTGCGGCGCGCTCGATCGCCGGGAACCAGCCGGCGACCTGGCCGGCGATGTCGGCGGCGGTCTCGGCGAACAGCGCCTCCTGCGCCGCGCTGATGCCGCGCACCAGCGCCCGGCAGGTCTCGCGGCGCTCGGTGGCAAACCGCCTTGTGGTGTAGAAGCTGGTGTAGCTCATGTCGCCGCGGTCCGCGAAGCGGTGCCAGACATGGCCCCCGCCGCCGGCCACCGCCCGGTCGACATAGGGCTCGAACACCTGCACCACGTCGGCCTCGCCGGTGCGCAGCCGATCGACGTTCTCGGCCATCGGCAGATCCGCCAGGCGGTTCAGCGATCCGGGGTCGATGCCGGCCCGCCGCAGATCGTCCTGGAAGGTCATCCAGGGGGTCGGGACGTCGATCGCGACGCCGATCCGCTGCCCGGCGAGGTCGGCGAAGCGGAACGACGGTTTCGGCTCGCGCCCGACCAGCACGAACGGCTCGCCCGCCACCACCTGGCCGAAGCACACCAGCGGGCAGGCGCGGTCGGCGTCGTGGTGCAGCATGACCCGCATCGGCCCGCCCCACGACACGTCGGCCCGGCCGTCGAGCAGGGCGGCGGCGGTCTGGGCGGTGGCGGGCGAGGTCTCGATCCGCACCTCGGCCCCGGCGCGCGCCCAGTCGCCGCGCTCGGCGGCGAGGTAGAACGGCACGTAGGGCACAGCCCGCATGTTCTCGAACAGGGTGATCGGCCGGCTCATCGGTGGTCTCCGGTCATGGCCCCACGGTGCGCGGCAGCCAAAGGGCAAGGTCCGGGTACAGGACCAGAACGACCACCATCGCCAGCATCGCGACGACGAACGGCAGCGAGCCGATCATCACGTCGCGGATCTGGCCGCGCGGCCGCACGCCCTGGACGATGAACAGGTTCAGGCCGACCGGCGGGGTGATCAGCGCGGTTTCCAGCAGCACCATCATCAGGATGCCGAACCAGACCGGATCGAAGCCCATGGCGATCACCACCGGCGTGATGATCGGCACGGTGGCGATCATCATCGACAGCGACTCCATGAACATGCCCAGCACCAGATACAGCGCCACGATCATCCACATGGTCTGCATCGGCGTGAGGCCGCTCTCGGTGATCAGGTCGGTCACTTGCCGGCCGATGCCGACCGACGTCACCACGAAGCTGAGGAAGGTGGCGGCGATCAGGATCAGCATGATCATCGCCGTGGTCCGCATGGTGCCTTCCAGCGCCTCGGCCAGCATCGCCCATGTCAGCCGGCGCTTCCAGGCGGCCAGCACGAACGCCATCAGGACGCCCAGCGCCGCCGACTCGGTCGGGGTCGCGAGGCCTGTGTAGATCGAGCCGATGACCACCACGAAGATGATCAGCGGGGGGCCGAGATCGGGGAGGGTGCGCCAGCGTTCGGCCCAGCTGACGACGATCTTGTCGCCGCCCCAGGCCGGCCGGGCGATGCAGGCGACGATCACCGTGGCCATGAAGAACACCGCGAGCAGCAGTCCGGGGATGATGCCGGCGAGATAGAGCTGCGGGATCGAGGTCTCGGTCAGGGCGCCGTAGACGATCATCACGATCGAGGGCGGGATCAGGATGCCGAGCGTGCCGCCGGCGGCGATGGTGCCGAGGAACAGCCGCTCGTTGTAGCGGTGGCGCTGGATCTCGCCGACCGCGACGGTGCCGATGGTGGCGGCGGTCGCCACGCTCGAGCCGGAGACCGCGGCGAACAGCGTGCAGGTGCCGATGTTGGAGTGCATCAGCCCGCCCGGCAGCCAGGACAGCCACTGGCTCATGGCGCCGTACATGCGCTCGGCGATGCCGGAGCGCAGCAGCACCTCGCCGAGCAGCACGAACAGCGGGATGGCGAACAGGATGAAGTCGGTCGACACCCCCCACGTCATCTCGCCGATCGCCAGGCGCAGCGGCAGGAACGAGTAGAAGTAGTCGAGCGACAGCCCGAGCGCGGCCAGCGCGGCGGCGATCGGGATGCTGAGGGCGAGCAGCGCCATCAGCAGCGCGACGGTGAACCAGATCATGGCCGGGCCTCCGTCCCGTCGCGTCGCCGGCTGAGGCTGTCGAGCTCCTCGGCGAGGTCCTGCTGGCTGGTGCGCGAGCCGGCGATGCGCTGCACCGTGGCGACGTCGCCGGTCACCAGGGCGTGGCTGGCGCGCGCCAGCAGCAGCACGATGACCACCAGGAAATAGATCAGGCCGACGACCCACAGGAACTGCGGGTACTGCAGCGGCGTCGCGATCGGCGTCAGCGCCCGCGAGCCGAACTGGACCGACTGCTGGAACACGTACCAGCCCTGCCAGGTCAGCAGGCCGACGAAGCCCAGCATGACCAGCAGCGAGAGGACGTCGAGGACGGCGCAGACCCGCACCGGCAGGATCACGTACAGCGAGTCGATGCGGATGTGGGCGCGGTCGAGCAGCGCCAGCGCGAACGCCCAGGAAGAGCCGATCGCCAGGACATAGCCGGAGAGCTCGCTCGCCCCGCCGACCGAGATCGAGAACAGCTTGCGCATGGCGATGTCGACGCCGATGACGACGGCGGCGAGCACCACGAGCGCGCCGCCGCCCCAGGCTCCGACGCGGGCGAGGCGGTGGGCTAGGTCCAGGGCGCGATCCATGAGGCTCCGGGCGTGGTGGTCAGAACGGGTGCCGGCGAACGGGTGCGGCGAGCAGGCACCGGAATGACGATACCGCCCTCCGGGGGAGGGCGGTATCGGGTTCGCGACGCCGGGATCAGAGTTGGTCGAGCGGGATCGTCAGGCCGACGACCTTGCCGACCGTGTCGTTCCACTTCGCGGCACACTCCTTGCCGCAACGCTTGCCCCACTTCACCAGCACGACGTTCTGCACGACGTCGGCGCGGCGCTTCTTGTCGGCGTCGGTCAATTCGACCAGGGTCATCTTGCCCTTCTTGCCGAGGGTGCAGGGGTCCTTGCCGATGTTGCAGTTCACGCCCTGGTCGGTGGCCTGGCCGCCGATGTCCCAGTTCATGTCCTCGAGCTTGTCGAACTCCTTGTCGAGGAACGCCTGGGCCTCGGGGCCCCACTTCTCCCACGACGCGTTGTTGACCGCGGTGTAGTAGATCGACCATCCGACCGGCAGCGGGTAGAGGTGGGTCGAGACCTCCGGCCAACCGGCGGTGTTGCCTGACAGGGTTCCGGTCAGCGCGCAGTCGACGACGTTGCGCTGCAGCGCCGGAACCACCTCGCCGAACGCCATGGTCACGGTGGTGGCGCCGACCGCCGACACGAAGTCGGACTGGGTGGTGTTGAACACCCGGACCTTGAGGCCCTTCATGTCGTCGAGGCTGGCGACCGGCTTGTTGCACCAGAACACGATCGGCGGGTTGTTGCCGAGGGCCACCAGGCGGGCGTTGAACTTCTTCGCCATCGCTTCCGCCATTACCGGCTTCCAGACGTCGCAGGCCTTGCGGGCGGTGTCGATGTCGGTGGTGATGCCGGCAAGGTCGCAGCCCTCGAACACCGGGTCGTCGCCCGCCATCTTCGAGATGTCGCCGACGCCGACGTCGGCCACGCCGGCCTGGGTGAGCCGCAGCAGCGAGAAGTCCTTGATGCCCAGGATGTCCTGGTTGTTGTAGTCGGCGGTGATCTGGCCGTTCGAATCCTTGGCCAGCATCTCGGTCCAGAACGGCTTTTCGACTTCCTTGGTCTGCAGCAGGTTGCTGTAGTTGCCGACCACCTTGATGGTGATCTTCGGCAACTCGGCGGCGTTCACCGCGGTGGCGGCGGCCAACAGGCCCATGGCTGCGACGGCGGCGGTCATCCAGCGCGATAACATGGCGTCTCCTCCGTGGGGGAAATCCCGAATTGCGTACGGGACTTCCGGATCGTCTGCGATCACGGTCCCGTTCGTTAAGGTTTGGTCCGGTCGGCGCGCACCCGTGATGCCGTCGAACACATCGAACGACGGCAGAATGACACGAACCGTGTTCAGAGTAACCCCGTGTGCCGGGATTCGGACTATCGCCCGCCCGGGCACGGGAGTGATCGCGGGCGGCGGCGGATGGCGACGCCGCGCAACGTCGTTGCTTCCGGCTCAATTCCCGCACTACCCTCGGGGCATGCCCCTGGACACGCTCGCGAAACCCGACATCGTCGCCTCGGTCTGCCCGCACGACTGCCCCAGCGCCTGCGCGCTGGAGGTCGAGCGGATCGACCGGAACACCATCGGCCGGGTCCGGGGGGCGGCGTCCAACGGCTACACCGCTGGCGTGATCTGCGCCAAGGTCGCGCGCTACGCCGAGCGGGTGCACCACCCCGATCGGCTGATGCGCCCGCTGCTGCGGGTCGGGCCCAAGGGGTCCGACCAGTTCCGCGAGATCGCCTGGGACGAGGCGCTCGACCGGGTCGCCGGCGGTTTCGCCGAGGCCGCCGCCCGGCACGGCCCGGAGACCGTCTGGCCGTACTACTTCGCCGGCACCATGGGGCTGGTGAACCGCGACGGGATCAACCGGCTGCGCAACGTCATGGGCTATTCCGGCCAGGACGCCAACATCTGCACCACCGTCGTCAAGTCCGGCTGGATCGCCGGGTCCGGACGGGTCGGCGGGCCGAACCCGCTGGAGATGGCGGAGTCGGACCTGATCATCATGTGGGGCGGCAACCCGGTGTCGACCCAGGTCAACGTGATGACCCACGTCACCCGGGCCCGCAAGGAGCGCGGCGCGCGTTTCGTGGTGGTCGACCCCTACCGCACCCCGACCGCCGAGGCCGCCGACGAGCACGTCATGGTGCGGCCCGGCACCGACGGCGCCGTCGCCTGCGCGATCATGCACGTGCTGTTCCGCGACGGCCTGGCGGACCGCGATTATTTGGCCCGATACACCGAAGGGTCGGCCGAGCTCGAGGCGCACCTTCGGACCCGCTCGCCCGAATGGGCCGAGGCTATTTCCGGGGTGCCCGCGGCGCAGATCGAGGCGCTGGCGTCGCGCTACGGACGAACCGACCGGGCCTTCATCCGGCTCGGCTACGGCTTCGCGCGCTCGCGCAACGGGCCGATGCAGGTGCACGCGGTCGCCTCGATCGCGGCGGTCGGCGGCAAGTGGAAGCACCGCGGCGGTGGTGCCATGTGGAAGGTCGATGGCTTCTACAAGGTCGACAAGACCCTGATCGAGGCGAGCGACCGGGTGCGGCCCGGCACCCGCGTGCTCGACATGTCGCGGATCGGGCCGGTGCTGACCGGCGAGGATGCGGTGGTTCGGCAGGGGCCGCCGGTGACCGCCATGCTGGTGCAGAACACCAACCCGGCGGCGGTGGCACCCGACACCCACCGGGTGCTGAAGGGCTTCAACCGCGACGACCTGTTCCTGTGCGTGCACGAGCAGTTCCTCACCGAGACCGCCCGCCACGCCGATGTGGTGCTGCCCGCCACCACCTTCCTGGAGCACGCCGACATCTACACCGCCGGCGGCCACCCGCACCTCGAGGTGCACGACGCGGTGATCGACCCGCCGGGCGAGTGCCGCTCCAACCACCGGCTGCTGAACGACCTGCTGCGCCGGCTCGGCGGCGAGCACCCGGCGATGGACATGACCGAGGCTGAGCTGGTCGACGCCACGCTGCGCCGCTCCGGCTATCCCGGCTTCGCCGAGATGGTCGAGCGCAAGTGGCTGGACGTCGCGCCGTCGTTCGAGGAGCAGCATTTCCTGAACGGCTTCCCGACCCGGTCGGGCCGCTTCGAGTTCGCCGCCGACTGGGCGGCGGTCGGCCCGCTCGGGGCCGGCGTGCCGGCGCTGCCCGACCATGTCGACATCATCGACCGGGCGACCGCCGAGCGGCCGTACCGGATGGTGACGGCGCCGGCGCGCAACTACCTCAACACCTCGTTCACCGAGACCCCGACCAGCCGCAAGCGCGAGGGCCGGCCGGTGGTGATGGTGCACCCCGACACCGCCGCCGGGCTCGGCTTCGGCGACGGCGACCGGGTCCGGCTCGGAAACGAGCAGGGCTCGGTGGTGGTCCACGCCAGGCTGTTCGACGGGGTGCAGCCGACCACGGTCATCGTGGAGTCGGTCTGGCCGAACGCCGCCTTCGAGGAGGGCATCGGCATCAACGCCCTGACCAGCGCCGACTCGCCGCCGCCGTCGGGCGGGGCGGTGTTCCATGACACCGCGGTGTGGATGCGCCGGGCCTGACCCGGCGGCGCGTCGCATCGTGGTCCCGGATCCGTCCCGCTAAGGCGGGCCGGTCCGGGGTGAGGTTGAATCATAACAACACTTTCTGTCGTCATCCCGGACGAACGCGCGCAGCGCGGGCGATCCGGGACCCACGATGCGACGTGCCCCCCGGCGCTACCCCAGCAGCAGGCCGAGCAGCAGGCCGGTGAGCAGCGCCGCCCAGACCGGCCAGGACGAGGACCGGTGCGGGGCGGTCAGCGCGGCGTGCTGGCGCAAGGTCTCCGGGTGCACCTTCAGCCCGCCCTCGTCGAGGTGCTGGAGCATCCGGTCGGCGGCGCGGACCAGGGCCGGCAGCCGGGTCAGCGCCCGCGAGACGTCGTCGACGCCGCGCGCCAGCAGCGCCTCCGGCCCGCGATTCTCGATCATCCAGCGCTCGATCAGCGGTCGGGCGAGCGCCCACATGTTGACGTTCGGGTTCAGCTTGCGGCCCACGCCCTCGGCCACCACCATCGTCTTGTGCAGCAGCAGGAGCTGGGGCTGGGCGCGCATCTCGAAGGTCTGGGCGATCCCCAGAACCTGGCCGAGCAGCCGGGCGACCGACACCTCGTGCAGCGGCTTGTCGATCAGCGGCTCGCCGATCGACCGGCAGGCCTGGGTGAACAG
>CAYNFA010000021.1:0-16660 GCA_964396345.1 uncultured Thalassobaculum sp. | reverse complement strand
ATCGTGACGGCATGCGTGCTTACTGGCGCGGCGAGGACGGCACCACCCCGGCGCTTTCCCGGGGCCTGCTCGGATCGGCAGCGCTGTTCGAGAACCACCGCCGCAAAAGCTGGTCGTCGATCAACTTCATAACCGCGCACGACGGCTTCACGCTCGCTGATCTGTATGCCTACGACGAGAAACACAACGAGTCCAACGGCGAGGACAATCAGGACGGCCACGACGACAACCGATCCTGGAACTGCGGGGCCGAAGGCCCCACGGACGACGAGGAGATCCTCGACCTGCGCGACCAGATGCGGCGCAACCTCATGGCGACGCTGCTGCTCTCGCAGGGCACGCCGATGATGCTGATGGGCGATGAGATCGGGCGCACCCAGGACGGCAACAACAACGCCTACTGCCAGGACAACGAGCTGAACTGGATGCGGTGGACCGATCTGGACCCTCGCGATACCGAGTTCGCCGCCTTTGTCTCGGCGGTGACGGCGCTTCGTCGTGGCTATCCGGAGCTCAGGCAGGCCGAATTCCTGCACGGTCAGCCGGTCGACGAGCAAGGCACCCGCAACGTCCTCTGGCTTCGCCCCGACGGCATTCCGATGTCGGACGACGATTGGCACCATCCAATCGTGAAGGTGGTGGGCCTGCTTTACAGCAGCACCAACGGCCGCCGGCTCCTGATCCTGCTCAACGCCCATCACGAGCCGCTGGAGTTCCGTCTGCCCGGTGACGAGACGGCGGCGAACTGGACGACTCTGCTTCGCACCGACCAAGCTGGCTCGCCGCTGGTGGGGGAGGTTCACGCAGCCGGCGATGCCCCGGAGCTTCCCGGCCGCTCGATGATGGTCCTGAAGGGGTGGCGGGCATGACGGACCGTTTCGCCTTTCGAAAGAGCTGGGGCGCCGAACTCCTGGAAAGCGGCGCCGCCCGCTTCCGGCTCTGGGCGCCAGCCCAGGCGCAGGTGGCGGTCCGCTTCGAAGCCAACGACCGCGTCGCCAATCTAGACCGCGCCGCTGACGGTTGGTTCGAAATCGAACTGCCGGGGTTGCGCCCCGACACTGCCTACAGCTTCGTCGTCGGCGATGGAATGACGGTCCCCGATCCGGCGGCGCGCGCGCAGATGAGCGACGTGCATGGGCCCAGCCGCCTTGTCGATCCACTCGAGTACGAGTGGAAGTCGGCCGGCTGGACAGGCCGGCCCTGGGAAGAAGCGGTTATCTACGAACTGCACGTCGGCACCTTCGATCCAGCCGGTGACTTCGACGGGGTGCGGCGGCGGCTCGATCACCTCGCCCGAATTGGGATCACCGCCGTCGAGCTGATGCCGGTGGCGCAGTTCGCGGGACGCCGGGGCTGGGGTTACGACGGTGTGCTGCCCTACTGCCCGCACCACGTCTATGGTGGACCGGAGGGACTGAAGCGCTTGGTGGATGCGGCGCACGAGCGCAACCTGATGGTCCTTCTGGACATCGTCTACAATCATTTCGGGCCGGAAGGAAACTACCTGCACGCCTACGCCCCGGAGTTCTTCGATCACGATCGCCAGACGCCATGGGGCGATGCCATCCGATTCTCGGCGCGACCGGTGCGTGATTTTTTCATTGAGAACGCCCTCTACTGGCTGCAGGAATACCGCCTGGACGGACTGCGGTTGGACGCCATCGACCAGATCCTCGACACGTCGGCTCAACCGGTCCTGGAGGAACTCGCCGAGAGAGTGCGCGCCGAGGTCACCGACCGGCCGGCCCACCTGACCACCGAGGACGAGCGGAACATCATCCATTTTCACCCCCGCGACCCGGACGGCCATCCGCTGCTGTACACGGCCGAATGGAACGATGACATCCACCACGCCGCGCACGCGCTGGCCACCGGCGAGTCGGAGGGCTATTACCGGGATTTCGCGTCGGACGCGATCGGCTGCCTGCTGCACGGACTCTCCGAGGGGTTCATTTTCCAGGGCGAACCCTATTCGCCGTGGGCGAACCGAAACCGCGGAGTCCGCAGCATCATGCAACCGCCCGCGGCGTTCGTCGATTTTCTCCAGAACCACGATCAGGTAGGCAACCGTGCCTTCGGCGAGCGCCTGTCGATCCTGGCCGAACCGCGCATGATCGAGCTCCTGACGGCCGTGCTGCTGCTGAACCCGCAGATTCCGCTGCTGTTCATGGGAGAGGAGTACGGCGAAACCCGGCCGTTCCTGTTCTTCACCGACTTCACCGGCGACCTTGCGGACGCGGTACGCGAAGGACGGCGCCGCGAGTTCGCCGAGTTCGCCGCCTTCGCCGATGCCGGCGACCGGCAGTCGATCCCCGATCCCAACGACGCGACGACGTTCGATGCGTGCCGTCTGGACTGGGATCACGCCAGTTCGCCGGAGGGCCGAGCCCGGCTTGATCTGGTGGAGCGCCTGCTGGCCGTACGGCGGACTGAGATTGCCCCTCGCCTCCGCGGCACCACCGCAATGCGCGCCATCGCCAGACGGGCTGGCGACCGCGCTTTCGACATCGCCTGGCATCTGGGCGAGGTCACGTTCCGCATCGTCGCCAACTTTGCCGAGACCGCGGTGACGGTGGAGACACTCGCGCCATCGGCATCGGTGGTCTTCGAGAGCGTCGAGGGAGCGGGCGACGCGCTCATCGAGGGTCGGATCGACGGGCACAGCCTTGTCGCCATCCGGCAGTCCCGCTGAGCCATGGCGGCAATGCGCAACAGGCTTCACGACCTGGCCGAGGCGAACGGCATCGAGCGCGGTTACCGCGACATCGACGACCACTGGGTAACCGTCGGTGACGAGACCTTGGCGGCGCTTTTGAGGGCGCTCGGCGTTCCGGTGCCGGATGCCAATGAGGCAACCGACGCCGACGCCGACGCCGACTTGGCTCCCGAACCGGCATCTCCATCGAGTGCGACGCCATCGTATCCCGCCCCAGCCGAAGCGTGCTTCCTGCCGGAGCACCTGGAGTCCGACCGGTGCTGGGGGGTGGCGTGTCAGATCTACGGGCTGCGATCCAACCGCAACGCCGGAATCGGCGATTTCGAAGATCTGGCTCGCCTCGGCGAGACGGTTGCCGGCCTCGGCGCCGACTTTCTCGGCGTCAGCCCGATGCACGCGCTGTTCACCGCGGCGCCCGAGCGCTGCAGTCCGTTCTCGCCCTCCAACCGCCTGATGCTCAACCCGATGCTGATCGCCGTCGACCGCGTCGAGGGATTCGCCGCTGACGACATCGACGCCGCCGCGTCGCATGAGGCGCGATCAACAACCGAGGTGGACTACCGCCGGGCGGCTGCCACGAAGCTGCCGGCGCTGCGACGGATCTTCGAGCGGACGCGTCCAGCCCCCCTCCCTGGCGTGGCCGAACTGCGCTCCCTGCATGGCCGCCCGGCCGTCGACCACGCCCTGTTCGAGGCGGTGAGCGCCGAGATGGTCCGGCGCACCGGCAGCGTCGGCTGGCATGTGTGGCCCGACGACTGGCACTCGCCGGACAGCGACACAGTGCGTGCCTTCGCCGCCGAGCACCCACGCGAAGTGGCGTTTCATCTCTGGCTGCAGGAGATCGCCGCCATCCAACTCGCCGAGGTTGCGGATCGCCTGAGGCACGCCGGCATGCGGATCGGTCTGTATCTGGATCTGGCGGTCGGGGTGGCGCCGGACGGGTCCGCGACCTGGAGCGATCCCGCGCTTTCGGTGGCTGGCGCCCGCATCGGGGCTCCGCCGGACATGTTCAACGCCGCCGGGCAGGATTGGGGGCTCGCCCCGATGTCGCCGACCGAGCTAGTCGCCCGCGCCATGCAGCCGGTGCGCGCCCTGTACGACGCCGGCTTGAGACACGCCGGCGCGTTGCGCATCGACCACGCGATGAGCCTGCAGCGACTGTTCTGGATCCCGAGCGAACTGACGGCCTCGGCGGGTGCCTACGTCCGCTATCCGATGGATCGATTGCTGGCGGAACTCGCCGCGGCATCCCGTCGCCACCGCGCCATCATCATCGGCGAGGATCTGGGCGTGGTCCCTCGAGGTTTTCGCGAGACGATGCAGGCTTGGCGGCTCCAGGGCTACCGGGTCCTGATGTTCGAACGCGACGACGCCGGCTTTCGGCCGCCGGAGAGCTATCCGATCGACGCCCTCGCCTGCGTCGCCACACACGACACGGCAACGCTCGCCGGCTGGTGGCGGGAGACTGATGTCGACGCCCGCGTCGCCGCGGGGTTGTACGACGCGGCGGACGTTGAAGCGGCGCGGCGCCAGCGCGGCGTGGAGCGTGGCGATCTGGTCGATCTTCTTCGGCGTCGGGGCCTCGCCGACTATCGCGCATCGGCCCCCTTCGGCCTCGAACTCGCGGTCGCGATTCATCGCCTCGCCGCGTCGACGGCCAGCCGGCTGTTCGTCGTTCAGCTCGAAGACCTGCTGCAGGTGGCGGACCAGGTGAACCTTCCCGGAACCCTCGACGAACACCCAAACTGGCGTCGGCGAATGCCGGTCGCCGTCGAGGATCTCGCCGGGGACACAGGCGCGGCGACCATAATCGCCGCGATCAGGGCGGAGCGACCGCGACGATGACGCTGCCCCGCGCGACGTACCGACTGCAGTTGCGCGACGGCATGGATTTCGGCCGCGCCGCCGCCCTGGCGCCCTACCTCGCGAGGCTCGGCGCCAGCCATCTCTATGTCTCGCCGATTTTCAAAGCCGATCCCGGATCGACCCATGGTTATGACGTCGTCGATCACGGCGTGCTGGACCCCGTTCTCGGAGGCGAGGCCGGGTGGAACGACCTCGTGCAGGCGCTGCGAGCGAACGGCCTTGGCCTGCTCCTCGACATCGTGCCGAACCACATGGCGGTGTCGAGCAATAACCCGTGGTGGAACGACGTGCTTACCTGGGGCAGCCGAAGCCGCTGGGCCCGGCACTTCGACATCGACTGGAGCGCCGACCGCCTTTTGGTCGCCATCCTGGGCGAGCCCTACGGGGAAGCGCTGGATGCCGGGGCGATTGAACTGCGCCTGCAGGCAGAACCGGGCCGTCTTGTCCTCTGCTACCACGATAACACCCTGCCTCTGACCCCGCCCTCCTATGCCGAGGCGTTGAACACGGGGTCCGACCCACGGCTACGGGATCTGTCCCGGCGCTTCGCCGGCACCACGCCGGCGCGCGGTGCCGTGTCGGCGTTCCGAGCTTTCGGCGAAGCGCTGGCAGAGCCATCGACGCGGCAAGCCATCGAGGCGGCGATCGCTGCCTGCAACGCCGATACCGAACGCCTGCACGATCTGCACGAGGCACAGCACTGGCGTCTTGGCTACTGGCGGCTGGCGCGGGAGATGCTGACCTACCGACGGTTCTTCGAGATCGCCGACCTGATCGGGGTTCGTGTCGAGGATGCGGCTGTATTCCGGGACGTGCACCGCCGCGTCATCGCCATGGTGGAGAACGGCGAAGTCGACGGGCTCAGGATCGACCACATCGACGGTCTGGCGGATCCGAAGAGATATCTGCGGACTCTCGCGAACGCCTGCAGCGCTCCCTACGTCGTGGTCGAGAAGATCCTGATGCCGGACGAGACTCTGCCGTCCGGATGGGCGACCGATGGCACTACCGGATACGAGGTCGGTCGGCTGCTCGTCGGGCTCCAGGTCGACACTGCCAACGCCGATGCCTTCACCCACGCCTGGGTTGATTTCACCAATGAGAAGCCGGATTACCCGGAGGCAGTCAGGTCGGCCAAGCGCCGGATCGTGACCGCCAACCTGACCGGCGAACTGCGCGCTCTAACGACCCTCGCCCGCCGGATCGCGGCCGCCGATCGTCGAACCCGCGACCTTGGCCCGGACGCCCTTCGGGCCGCGCTGGTGGAACTCATCGTCGAAATCCCGGTGTACCGCAGCTACATCGACGACGAGGGTTGCAACTCCTCCGACGCGCGGATGATCGCCGCCGCCGGTGAGCGGGCCAATCGCCACTTCGTGGTCGAGGACGTTCGGCCGGTGGATTTCCTCGTCGGACTGCTGACCAGCGGCATCGCTGGCGAGGGCGGGTCGCGCGAAGATTTCGTGCGACGGTTCCAGCAGACCACCGGGCCGGCGATGGCGAAATCGGTGGAGGATACGGCCTTCTACCGCTTCAACCGCCTGATCGCGCTCAACGAGGTCGGCAGCGAGCCGGATCCGTTCGGCCTGACGGTGCCGGAATTTCACGCCGCCGTCGTGGATCGCTCACGAACCCAGCCGCATGGCCTGTCCGCTACCGCCACCCACGACACCAAGCGCGGCGAAGACGCCCGCCTGCGCATTGCGGTGCTGTCCCAGCAGCCCGGCCATTGGCGTGCCAACGTCGAGCGATGGCACGCGGCGACCGCCGATCTCCGCACCGACCTGCCGACGGGGCCAGCTCCTCGCCGCAACGACGAATGGCTGTTCTACCAGTCGGCGCTCGGCGCCTGGCCATCCGAGGAAGCCCAACCTTCCGAGATCGCGGCGTCGGATCTGGCCGACCGGCTGGAAGCTTTCATGATCAAAGCGTTGCGCGAGGCGAAGCGCCACACCACCTGGACCGATCCAAACGCAGACTACGAGGCGGCGACGGCGCGATTCGTGCGCGGCGTGCTGGCACGAACGGATCTGGTCGCTGACCTGGACGCGGTGTTCCAGCCGCTCATCGCCGCCGGAGCCGTGTCGTCGCTTACCCAACTGGCGCTTAAGCTGACGCTGCCGGGCGTCCCCGACATCTACCAGGGCACCGAGTTGTTCGACCTATCGCTGGTCGACCCCGACAACCGGACAGCGGTCGACTTCGACGAGCGGGAACGGACGTTCCGTGAACTCGACGGGATGCCGCCTGAGCGGAGCCTGGATCGCTGGCGAAGCGGCCTGGCGAAGTTCTGGATGCTCCGCCGCCTGCTCGACCTTCGGCGGGAGGAACCGGCGTTGTTCGCCCAGGGAACGTATGAACCGATAGTGGTCGAGGGGTCGATGGCCAACCGCCTGGTCGCGTTCACCCGCCGCCACGGAAGTCTTACGGTGCTCGTCGCGGCGCCGAGGCTGCCGCTCGGACTGCTGCGAGGAACCACAGAAGCGCGGCTCGACGCCCGGCTGTTCGAGGATGCGCGGCTGGTGCTGCCGTCATCGCTCGGCATCGCCGAGGCGGACGATCTGATCGGCGGCGGCGCCGTCGCGATCGCGGACGGTCGGCTGTTGCCGGCAAGTCCCCTGGAGCGTTTCCCGGTGGCGGTACTTGCGCTGCGGTAGTCCGGCCGCAGCGAGCCCTGCTCCTGAGAGAACCCAGGAAGAGCGCCTCGGAATCACGCAGCACCGGAAAGGTAGGCTGCGACTTCTCTCAGTCGCCTGATTGTAGCCTGGGACGTCGCGCCAGTTCGGCTTCGAGTTCGGAGATCCGGGTCGTGGACGTTGCCGTCACGCCGCGAAGTTCCTCTAGCGTGTAACGCTCAATAATGTGCTGTGGGCAGTTCCAGTCGAAGCCCTCGACCGCAATGACAAAGCCTCGTTCCACACGTGCCCGGTAGTCCGGCATTTCGAGGCGTGATAGGGTAGAACGCTCGTCGAGGCCGATGATGCGGGCTCGCCCGAACATCTTGAGACGTGTCTTTTTTGCGTAGTCCATAAAGAACAGCGACACTCGGCCGTCTGTCATCAGGTTCCCGACGCTCACATACTGACGATTTCCGCGATAGTCCGCGAAGCCGATCGTGCCGTCGTCGAGCACGCGCACAAAGCCGGGCGGCCCGCCGCGATGCTGAATATACGGCCAGCCCGTCTCACTGACCGTCGCCATGTAGAGCGAGCTCCGTGCGGCGATGAATGCCGCCTCCGCCTCGGTGAGCTTGTGGTTGGCCGCCTCCGGCAAGCTGTCCATCCGAGCATAAGCGGATCGACTTCCAAGCTCCTCCTGGACGTTCCTCACGGTCGGCGTGAAGGCGATGTCAAAAAATTGATGTGGCATTACGTCCTCCTGGGGGGCTCCACCCACCCGTTACAGGCCAAGTTTCGAGAGACCTGGGTGTGATCCGCGGGACGCGGCACCTGCGGCCAGTGGAACTTCCGGCCGCCCTCGCCGATCAGCAGGTCGTTGACGTTCGCGACGCCCAGCCCCTGCTCCATCGGGCATTCTCCCTCCGTTCAGGTGAAAGGTGGCGCGGCCGAAGCCGCGCTGGCTCGCCTTCCTTTCCGTCAGGCAACCTTGCTCAGTTCAATCATGGGGAAGTCGATCTCGACCTGGGTCGCCTTGCCGAGCAGGTTGGTGAAGATGTTCATCGCAACGTGGGTGATGATCTCGACGATCTCGGCGTCTGAGTGACCCGCCGCGCGGACCGCGTCGAATTCGACCTTGCTTACCTGGCCGGTATTCTCGACGAGCGCGCCGGCGAATCTCAGCGCGGCCTCCGCCTTGGCGTCCGAGGACCTGCGCTCGCGGTTGGCGAGCATCTCCTCATGGTCGAGGCCCACCTTCCGGCCGATCGCCGTGTGCGCCGACACGCAGTATTGGCAGCCGTTCTGCTCGGCCACCGCGAGCGCGATGCGCTCGCGCGTCTTCGGGTCGAGCACGCCCGCCCCGGCAATCGCGTGCATGCCGAGGAAGGCGTTCAGCGCGGCCGGCGAATTTGCCAGCACCCGGATGAAGTTCGGTACCATGCCGAGACCACTCTGGACGGCGTCCAGCAGCGGCTTGACCTCGCCGATGGCAGTCTGTGGGTCGATGACGGCGACACGGGCCATGAGATTGGTCCTTCCAAATTGCAGGTGCGGAGCTCCGCGGCTCCGCTCCTGCGCAATCTGGACCATTGCGTTTATTGAAAGAATATCCGATGTTTGGAAGACATTATTTTTCAAAAGGGAATAATACATGGATCGACTGCACGAGATCGAGGTCTTCGTCGCGGTAGCGGACGCCGGCAGCTTCGCCAAGGCCGGAACGCGGCTGCGCATATCGCCCCCCGCTGTGACCCGCGCCATCTTGGCGCTCGAGGACCGGCTCGGCACGCGGGTCTTCAACCGCACGACCCGGAGCCTGGCGATAACCGACAGCGGGCAACGTTTCCTTGAAACCGCCCGGCGCGTCCTAGCGGATCTCGAGGCGGCCGAAAAGGAGGCGGTGGGCGAGTCGGCGGTGCCGCATGGTCACCTGACCATCACGGCATCGGTGACGTTCGGGCGGGCCGCGCTGGTGCCGGTCGTCTGCGACTTCCTCGGCCAGCATCCACGCGTAACGGCATCCGTTCTTCTGCTCGATCGGATCGTGAGGCTGGTCGATGAAGGGATCGACGTTGCCGTGCGCATCGGGCACCTGCCGGACTCGCCCCTGATCGCGAAACGGATCGGCGCAGTCCATCGGGTCCTGGTCGCAAGCCCGCAGTACCTCGCCGAGCGTGGGACGCCCTCCTCGCCGGCGGACCTGCGGCTCCATTCCGTAATCGCTTTCACCGGCCTCATGTCCAGCCGCGAGTGGCGCTTCCTGAACGGGCAGAGGCCGGGCAGCGTGAACCTGGATCCGAAGCTCGAGTTCAACGACGCGGTCGCCGCCATAAGGGCCGCCGAGATGGGGCACGGAATCACGATCGCGCTGTCCTACATGGTGGGCGAGCAGATCCGCCACGGGACGTTGGTGCCGGTCCTAGAAACGTTTGCGCAGCCACCCCAACCGGTTCACCTAGTCTACCCTCAGTCGCGCTTTGTTGCGCCGAAGATCCGCGCGTTCATCGACTTCGCGGCGCCGCGTCTGAAGACTGGCCTCGACCAGTTGGTGAGGAGCACAAGGAGTTAGGGGCGCCAACGGTAACCGTGCCGGCCGATGGCGGCCCAGACAGTTGATGAGTTGCCCTGACGGTTAGGCGAACCTGGAGCCAAGCGTGATTCAACGGGTTCCGTCGACGGCCGTCTCAGATCCGGATCGCGTGCCGCATACGGTGCGGTTGGCTCTACCTCAAGTAGGCGGGGATTGTGAGAATGGTTTGGCCCGCCCGTTGCAGCCTACGGCTCGCAACCGCCAACCTGTACGATATGGAATCTTGAAAGTTTGGCGACCCCTACGGGATTCGAACCCGTGCTGCCGCCGTGAAAGGGCGGTGTCCTAGGCCTCTAGACGAAGGGGTCCCGAGGCGAAGCCATTTACAGGCCGAAGCGTCGGAAATCAACCCCGACGACGAATCACGCCGATGCCCAGGCGACGTCGTCGACAATCAGCTGGACCTCGTCGCCGCCTCGGAAGTCGTCGGCCCGCAAGTGACCGGCAACATGCAGAAGCGAGCCGCCCGCCTTGAGGAGCGCCGTCCCCAGTTCGCCGTCGAGCGCGCGAAACGCGATCGCCTTGAGCCGGCCACCATCGGCACCGACCAGGGCGCAGCGCACATGATTTTCTCCAACCACCCCGGCCCCGACGACACGGACGGCCGGAAACACGAAGCGCGGTTCGGAATTGCCGGTCCCGAACGGCCCGATTCGGTCGACCGTCCGCACCAGCGCCCCAGTCGCCCCTGCCGGCGCGAGCGCCGCGTCTACCGAGAGAGCGGCCGAGGCGACCACACCGGCAAGATCGGCCGCCACGCGCTCGCACAAAAAGGCTCGGAAAGCCTCGACCTGATCGATAGCGAGGGTGAATCCGGCAGCCATGGCGTGGCCTCCTCCCTTGAGGAGAACGCCCGACTGCTGCGCCGCGATCACGGCGGCTCCGAGTTGCACCCCGGGTACCGATCGCCCGGACCCTTTGCCGACGCCGTTCTCGAAGCCGACGACACAGGCCGGGCGGTGAAAGCGGTCCTTGAGGCGGCTGGCGACGATCCCGACCACCCCCGGGTGCCAACCGTCGCCAACCACCAGGAGGGCCGCGGCATCCCCCTGACCCTCGGCTTGGGCGATGGCGGCCTCCAGCACGGTCGCCTCGATCGTCCGCCGCTCGTCGTTGTAGCGATCAAGTTCAACCGCCAGGGCGGCCGCCTCGACCGGATCATCGGTTGACAGCAGGCGGGCACCGAGGTCGGCCCGTCCCACCCGGCCTCCAGCGTTGATCCGCGGCCCCAGCACGAACCCGAGATGGTAGGGGTCCGGCCTGCGGTCCAGCCGCGCCACGTCGGCGAGCGCCGCCAAGCCAGCGTTACCCCGCCCGGACATTACCCGGATCCCCTGCGCCACGTATGCCCGGTTCAAGCCGGTGATCGGCACCACGTCGCACACCGTGCCCAGCGCCACGAGGTCCAGCAAGGAGCGCAGGTCGGGCTCTGCCCGCTGCCGAAACCAGCCGCGGCGGCGTAACTCTCGGTTCAGCGCCACCGCCAGCAGGAAGGTCACGCCGCAGGCGGCGAGATGGCCGTACACGCCGGACTCGTCCAGACGGTTGGGATTGACCACCGCCACCGCCGCCGGCAGTTCCGGGCCGGCGAGATGATGGTCAATCACCAGCATGTCGATGCCGGCCGCCGCAGCCTCACCGAGGGTGTCGAGCGCCAGGATGCCGCAATCGAGGCAGGCGACGACCCCTGCCCCGGCGCTCGCCAGCCCCACCAGCGCCGGCAGGTTCGGGCCGTAGCCCTCGTCGATCCGATCGGGAATGTGCAGCAGGGTGGCGGCCCCCACCTCCCGCAGGTAGCGGATCATCACCGCCGCCGAGGTCGCGCCATCGACGTCGTAATCCGCGAACAGGCCTACCGGCTCGCCGCGCTCCACGGCGTCCGCGAGGCGTGCCGCTGCCGCGTCCATGTCCTTCAGCAGGCTCGGGTCCGGAAGTTCAGCCTTCAGCGTCGGCTCGAGAAAGCGCTCGACATCGTCCAGGTCGATGCCGCGTTGCGCGATCAGTCGCCCGACGATCTCCGGAAGACCGTAGCGCTGCGCGATCGCCAGCCCCAGGCGTTCGACCGCGATACCCTCGCCTCCGCGCGCCTGCCACCGCCTGCCCGTGACCGACCGTTCCACGCCCAGAACGGCCACGGTCATGTCGATCGCCCGATCAGTGGGTCGGTTTGCGGGTGAAGTCGTGGGTCGCCTCGATGGTCCGCACGGTCCCGGTCTTGGACCGCATGATGATCGAGTGGGTGTAGGCGCCGCCGGGGTAGCGACGAACGCCCCGCAGCATGGTGCCGGTCGTCACACCTGTCGCCGCGAACATCACGTCACCGCCGGCCAATTCCATCAGCCCGTACTTGCGATCCAGATCCTCGATGCCCCAGCGTCTGGCTCGCGCCTTCTCATCGTCGTTGCGGAACAGCAGCCGCCCTTGAATCTGCCCGCCGATGCAACGCAGAGCGGCAGCGGCCAGCACGCCCTCGGGCGCGCCACCGGAACCCATGTAGATGTCGACGCCGCTGGTCGGCTGCGAGGTGGCGATGACGCCCGAGACGTCGCCGTCGGAAATCAGCATGATGCGGGCACCGGCCTCGCGCACCCGCGCGATCAATTCGGCGTGCCGCGGACGATCGAGGATGCAGGCAACGATGTCCGAAAGGTCGGCCTTCTTAGCCTTGGCGAGGTTGCGCAGGTTCTCGGCGACGGGCGCGTCGAGATCGACGACGCCATCCGGCAGGCCGCCGCCGACGGCGATCTTGTCCATGTAGACGTCAGGGGCGTTCAGGAACCCGCCCTCGGACGCGAGCGCCACGACAGCGAGGGCGTTCGCACCGCCCTTGGCGGTGATCGTCGTTCCCTCCAACGGATCGAGCGCGATGTCGATCTTCGGGCCGCCGCGACCGACCTTCTCGCCGATGTAAAGCATCGGCGCCTCGTCGCGCTCGCCCTCGCCGATCACCACGGTACCGTCAATTTCGAGGTTGTTGAGGGCGGTTCGCATGGCATCGACCGCCGCCTGGTCCGCCGCCTTCTCGTCACCACGCCCCATCAGACGCGACGCGGCCAGCGCCGCAGCCTCGGTGACCCGCACGGCCTCGAGGGCCATGTTGCGATCCATGGTGAAAACTTCGGCACCGCTTTCCGACATCGATCGTTCCCCGATCCTCTGGTTCAATGTTCCGGCTTTTCGGGATCATGGCACGAGACAAGCCCGACGACGTCGGGCTTTTAGCGCATCCTCGTTCCGGTCGCGAGACCCGAATGGCGCCTCACAGCTCGACAATGCGGATCATGGCCGGCGGTTCCTGAACCGCCTCGAGACGCGCGATCTTCGAAAGCGCCCGCCGCATCGACGCTTCGTCGACCTCGTGGGTCGTCAGCGCGACCGGAACCTTCACCATCGGGTCGCGGCCCTTCTGGAGCATGGACTCCATCGACACGTGCTCGTCCCGCAGGATCGCGGTCACATCGGCGAGCACGCCTGGCCGGTCGATCACCATCAGCCGGACGTAGTAGCGCGCCTGCATCGCTTCCATCGGGGCCGGTTCGGCGGATCGCAGCTCCGCGGCGGCGATGCCGAACACCGGGGCCCGGCGACCCGCCGCGACGTCGACCACGTCGCCGATCACCGCTGAAGCCGTCGGCCCGGCACCGGCACCACGGCCGAGGAAAAGGGTGGATCCAACGGCGTCACCCTCGGCGACCACGGCGTTGAAGACACCCTCGACCTGGGCGATCGGCGCGTCGCGTCGGACCATGCAGGGATGCACGCGCTGCCGCACGCCATCGGCCGACTCCTCGGCAATGCCGAGCAGCTTGATGCGAAAGCCGAACTCCTCGGCATAGGCGATGTCGAGCGGCGAGATCGGCCGGATGCCCTCGATGTGGACGCCGGCGAAGTCGACCTCGCGCCCGAACACCAGCGACGCCAGCAACGCCAGCTTGTGCGCGGCGTCGACGCCGTCGACGTCGAACGAGGGATCCGCCTCGGCGTATCCGAGCGACTGCGCTTCGGCCAGTACCTCGTCGAAGGGGCGCCCGGTTTCCCGCATGGCGGTAAGAATGTAGTTGCAGGTCCCATTCAGGATCCCGTAGACGCGACCGATGCTGTTGGCGACGAGACCCTCGCGGAGCGCACGGATGATCGGGATGCCGCCAGCAACCGCCGCCTCGTAGGCCAGCGCCACCCCTTCGGCTTCCGCCGATTTCGCCAACGCCGTGCCGTGATGGGCGAGCAGCGCCTTGTTGGCGGTCACCACCGGCTTGCCGGCCGCCAGGGCGGTCTCCACCAACTCCCTCGCCGGCCCTTCCGAACCGCCGATCAATTCGCACACCAGGTCGACGTCGTCACGCCGGGCCAGCGCCACCGGGTCGTCCTCCCAGGCGAGGCCACCGAGGTCGATCCCTCGGTTCTTGCCGCGGTCGCGGGCGGACACCGCCACCAGTTCGATCGGCCGGCCGGCGCGTCGGGAAAGATCCTCCCGACGCAGCCGCAGGAGCCGCACCGTCTCCGCCCCGACGGTGCCGAGGCCGGCCACCGCCACGCGCAGCACTTCACTCATTCCAACCTCTTACAACACATTATAAAAGTGCCACAACATTTTGATTCAAGACGAAGAAGCGCAACATCAGCTACAAGATCAGCACCACCTCGACACGCCGGTTGCCGGCTTCGCCGGACGGCATGACCTCGTAGAACTCTGGCTGGGAGTCGCTTATCGCCTCGATCCGAACCCGTCCAGTCGGCACGCCGGCCTTGATCAGGGCATCGGCAACGGTTTCGGCGCGCCTCATCGACATCGTGAAGTTGGCCATGCCGTGCTCACGAAGTCCGAGTTCGGCGGTGCGGGACGATGCGTGACCGATCACCTGCACGAAGGCGCCGCTGGTCACCGCCGCCCGGGCTACTTCCACGAGTTCGGCGCGCTCGGAGTCGGTCAGCCGTGCCGAGCCGTGGCCGAAGTAAATCGTCGAGGCGAGATAGCGTTGCCCGCCGAACGCAGGCATTGTCGGCGCGGCGGCGATGGCGTCCTCGTTCACGATAACGCTCTGGTCGCCGGCGGTCGGCGCGGCCGGAACCGACGGGGTGCGGGCCGGCTGATCGGCCGAGCGCGGCACCGGCGCGCTGGCCGCACCATCTGACGAATCGAGGATGGTTCGGGTCGCCCCACCAGTGTCGCGTCCGCTCATCACCGATCCGCGCGGCGGCGCCGGCTCGTTCGACGGCGGCGCCGGGACCCGGGTCGGCAGCGGCTCGGGAGCCGATGCGATGGTTTCGCGGCTGACCGGGTTCTCACCGACACGGCCAGTGGTGGTGGCACGCAACCCTGGCGTCTCGGGCGCTGGCCGCGCCGGCCACAGCCCGGACCGATCGCCGGAAGCCTGCCTGGCAGGAGCGGGAGCGGGAGCGGGAGCGGAGGCCGGGGCCACAGCCGCCGACTGGTTACGGACGACCGGCGGCAGCGACGCCGGTGGCTCGGCGGGAAGCCGCGGCATCGGGGCTTGCGGTGCCTGCGACTGCGGTGCCTGCGACTGCGGTGCCGGAGCTTGCGGTGCCGGGGGTTGCGAAGCCGGAGCCCGCGCGGCCGATGCGGGCGGCGGGGAGGCACGGCCGGGAGCCGGCTCGGTGTAGCGGGCGTTGGCACGGTCAGCCACCAGTCCCTGCCTCAACGCCTCGCGCTGCTCGGGGGTGGTCGACGGCGTCGGACGCTCCGGCACGGTCGAAAGATTGGGATAGGCGGTCGACGCGCTCGAGCCGGGGTCGCCAGCAGCCCGGCCAGGCTCGGGCGGCACCGGCTGGTCGCTGTCGAACCAGCCGCCGACGGTCTCGGTTGTCCCGCGATACCACTCGACCGGATTCACCGCGTCGGGCACGGACGAGCAGCCGGCCATACCCAATCCGGCCACGAGCACCAGCGCCGTCGTCGCCCGCCGATCCGTTGACGCCTTCACGATCCGCGTCTTCTGCGTCATGCTGATCTCCCGACCTCGCCCTCTCACGGTCCGCCCTGACACTGCGCCGACCAGCGTCTCAGGCCCACCCGTTTCCCCATCAAGCTGCGAAAATAACACGGTAATCGATTGACGGACACGGGTAGCGTGCCCGGCCGGGCACCGCAATGGCCAGGGGTCGGCTAATTCTGATACAACCCCCTCAGACGACGCAGCCAAAGCCGTCAGGAGGCGCGAAGAGATCGTCATGACAGAACGCCAGGATAGCTCCACCAAGCTGCCGGACCCGGTCGAGTTGTCGCGGACCATGGCCGGCATCGCCGAGCGCAGCCAGCGCATCGTGCAGGAATTCCTCGAGAAACAGGACGGCGTGCCGAGCGGCCGAGATTCCATGGGAATGTCGGACCCACTGAACATCGGCGCGGCCTTCCTGGAAATGACCACCAAGATGATGGCCGACCCGGGCCGGATGTTCCAGGCGCAGCTCGGCCTCTGGCAGGACTACATGACGCTTTGGCAGGCGACGACGTCGCGCATGCTGGGTGGCTCTTCGGAACCGGTGGTGGAGCCGGACCGGACAGACCGCCGCTTCAAGGATCAGGCCTGGGACGAGAGCTACGTCTTCGACTACATCAAGCAGACCTACCTGCTGACGGCCCGCTGGATGCAGAAGACGGTCCAGGAGATCGACGGCCTCGACGACAAGACGCGTCGCAAGGTCGATTTTTACACCCGCCAGTTCGTCGACGCCATGGCGCCGTCGAACTTCGTGGTCAGCAACCCCGAGGTTCTGCGCGCCACCATGGAGAGCGGTGGCGAGAACCTGGTCAAGGGTTTGGAGAATCTTGTCAGCGACCTCGAGCGAGGGCACGGCAAGCTCGATATCCGGATGACCGACCAGGAGGCCTTCGAGGTCGGCAAGAATGTC
>CAYNFA010000020.1:0-16762 GCA_964396345.1 uncultured Thalassobaculum sp. | reverse complement strand
GGCCTCTACATCCTCTACATCATCGTCCGCACCCGCCTGCGCCCGGAGGAGGCGCCGCTGCCGGAAGGCGGCGACGACATCTCGCTCGCCGACAAGATCAAGGCGCTGCCGGGCCTGCTCGCGCCGCTGTTCGTGGTGTTCGTGGTGCTCGGCTCGATCTACGGAGGCATAACCGGCATCACCGAGGCCGCGGGAATGGGCGCGGTGGCGGTGCTGGTGTTGATCATCATCCGCGGAGAGTTCAGCTGGTCGCTCTGCAAGGACGCCCTGATGCGGACCTTCAAGTCGACCGGCACCATCATCTGGGTGACGTTCGGCGCCACCGCGCTCGCCGGCGCCTACACCATCGCCGGCGGGCCGACCTACGTAGCCAACATGATCGTTGGCCTGGACATGCCGACCATGGGCGTGCTGCTGATGATGATGGTGATCTTCCTGTTCCTGGGCTGCGTGATGGACTGGGTCGGCATCGTGCTGCTGGTGATGCCGGTGTTCCTGCCGATCGTGCTCAAGCTGCCGGTGGCGGAACTCGGGTTGACCGGCGGTCTGGCGCTCGCACCCAGCTTCGTGGCGGTGTGGTTCGGCATTCTGTTCTGCGTGAACATGCAGGTCAGCTTCCTGTCGCCGCCGTTCGGGCCGGCGGCTTTCTACCTGAAGTCGGTGGCGCCCTCGCACATCACCCTGCCGGACATCTTCCGGGGCTTCCTGCCGTTCATCGCCATCCAGCTCGTGGTGCTGGCGCTGGTCCTGTTGGTCCCAGAAATAACGATGCAGCTGCGGTGACGGTCGGGGCGGCCCGCAAGCCTTGCCGGGGCGGGGCGCCGCCGGTATAAGGCGCGCGCTTGGCGGTCCGGCGATCGGTCGCGGCCGCCGCCCGAACCCCACCGATCGACAGAGAGAGTCATGGCCCTCGAGCGCACCTTCTCCATCATCAAGCCGGACGCCACCGCCCGGAACCTGACCGGCAAGGTCAACGCCATGATCGAGGCCGCCGGTCTCCGCATCATCGCCCAGAAGCGGATCCACATGACCCGCGCGCAGGCCGAGACCTTCTACGCCGTCCACAAGGCGCGCCCGTTCTTCGGGGAACTCGTGGACTTCATGATCTCCGGCCCGGTCGTGGTGCAGGTCCTCGAGGGCGAGGGCGCGGTTGCCAAGTACCGCGAAGTCATGGGCGCCACTGACCCCGCTAAGGCCGACGCCGGCACCATCCGCAAGGAGGTCGCGCTGTCGATCGGCGAGAACACCGTGCACGGTTCCGACGCGCCGGAGACCGCCGCACTGGAGATCGCGCAGTTTTTCAGCGGCAACGAGATCGTCGGCTGATCCATAGGGCCAGCCGAGACGCGGTCGCCGGGCCTCGGCCCACGTGATCGGTAAAACGAAAGGCCAGGGGATCTCCCCTGGCCTTCTTATTTTCACACTGCGGGCGCGATTGGTGTCAGCCGCGCCGGGTTTGCGACCATGCCCGAAAAGGGTTCGGGCTATCGCCGTCGGCCATCCGGCCGGCCGTCAAGCGACGAACAGGGCCAGCAGGGCGACGATGGCGATCGTGACCGCGGTGCTGATTTTCAGGAAGGTGGTGAAGCCCTCCCAGATCGCGCGATGCTCACGGGTAAATTCGGGAAAGCGATCCTCGGCGGCCATGTGCCCTCCTCTCAGTATGACAGCAAACTCGGAACCTTATAGCGAACCCGCCGACGCCCTCAAAGGCCTTCCGGACGCGGTGACAACAGCACCCCTGAAGCCTCCGCCCCGGTCACCAAGGCACGGTTTCCATCGATCCTGACCCGGCCCTCGGCCAGCCAGGCAAGCGCCGCCGGGTACAGCCGATGCTCCTGCTCCAGGATGCGCGCGGTCAAGGCGCGCTCGTCATCGTCGGCCAGGACCGGAACAGCAGCCTGCGCCAGGATGGGACCGGAATCCAGGTCGGGAGTCACGACGTGAACCGTGCAGCCGGCGATGGTGGCGCCGGATTCGATCGCCCGGCGCTGGACGTGCAGGCCGGTGAACGCCGGCAGCAGGGACGGGTGGATGTTCAGGATCCGGTTCGGCCAGCGGTTCACGAATTCCGGTGTCAGGATGCGCATGAAGCCGGCCAGGCACACGATCTCGCAGCCGGCGGCGCGCAGGGCCGCGTCGATGGCGATCTCGAAGGCGTCGCGGCTGGCGAAGGCGTCGTGGCTGATCACCGTCGCCGGTACGCTGGCGGCGCGCGCGCGCTCCAGGCCATAGGCGTCGGCCCGGTTGGAGATCACCACCGCGATCTCAGCCGGGTAGGCGGGGTCGGCGGCGGCGTCGAGCAGGGCCTGCAGATTGCTGCCGCGACCGGAGATCAGGACGCCGACCCGGCGGCGTGCCCCGATCATGCCAGCCAGGCCGCCGACAGTCCGTCGAAGACGACGGCGTCGGCCTCGCGGGCCTCCACCCGGCCGACGGTCAGCGGAACTTCGCCCGCCGCGGTCAGCTCGGCCGCGACCGCCTCCGCGCGCCCGGGTTCGACCACGACCAGCATGCCCAGGCCGCAGTTGAACGTCCGCAGCATCTCCCGGGGCTCGACGCCGCCGGTCTGTGCAAGCCAGCGGAACACATCAGGCAGGCGCCAGGCTGCCAGATCCAGCCGCATCGCGAGGTCGTCGCCGAAGACCCGCGGCGGGTTCTCGACTAGGCCGCCGCCGGTGATGTGGGCGAGCGCGCTGACCCCGCCACCGGCGACCGCGGCCAAGCAGGCGCGTACGTAGATTCGCGTCGGCTCCAGCAGCGCGTCGGCGAGGGTCCGCTCAAGGGCGAACGGGGCAGGGGCGTCCCAGGCAAGTCCGCTGCGCTCGACGACCCGGCGCACCAGCGAGAAGCCGTTGGAGTGTATGCCGGAAGACGCCAGCCCGAGCACCACGTCGCCTTCCCGGACACGATCACGTGTGAGGATCCGCGACCGCTCGGCGGCGCCGACCGCGAAGCCGGCGAGATCGTAGTCGCCGGAGCGGTACATGCCCGGCATCTCGGCGGTCTCGCCGCCGATCAGCGCGCAACCGGCCACCCGGCAACCGGCCGCGATGCCGGCCACGACGTCGCGGGCGACCGCGACGTCGAGTTTGCCGGTGGCGTAGTAGTCGAGGAACATCAAGGGTTCGGCGCCCTGCACGACCAGGTCGTTGACGCACATCGCCACCAGATCAATGCCGACTCCGTCGTGTCGACCCGCCTCGATCGCGACCCGCAGCTTGGTGCCGACGCCATCGGTGGCGGCGACCAGCACCGGATCTTGAAAGCCGGCGGCTCTGAGGTCGAACAGGCCGCCGAAACCGCCGAGGTCGGCGTCCGCGCCGGGGCGTCGGGTCGAAGCGGCGAGTGGCTTGATGGCGTCGACCAGCGCCTCGCCCGCGTCGATGTCGACACCGGCGTCGCGATAAGTCAGCGGAAGGTTTGGACGATCGGGGGCGCTTATGGTGTCCTCCGCCGGGCTGCGGTATAAGGCCGGTTCTGTCGGACGGTGCCTTGCTGTCGCCCGGATGGCGGTTTATGCCGTGGTGCCGACGCTCCCCGCAAGCGGCAAGTGGGCCGAACGATCATGAGCGATACCTTCAGGCACGATCTTCCAGCGCTCCTGCGGGCGCTGGTGCTGGTGGCGGCTCTGGCCTTGCTGCCGGCGTTGCCGGCGGCCGCGGCGGATCCCGACCTGTTCACCGTTCGTAATGTGCGGGTCGATGCCACCGCCGAAACCGCGCCGGTGGCGCGCGATCGCGCCATCGCCGAGGGCCGCCGGTTGGCGTTCCGCCGGCTGGTGGAGCGGCTCGTCCCGGCATCCCAGACCCGCTCGATCGCCGAGCCCACCGATGCGGAACTGCAGCGTTTTGTTCTAGGCTTCGAGGTTGCTGACGAACGCGCTTCGTCGGTCCGCTGGATCGCCGACCTCACCATCGCGCTTGACCCGTCGCTGACGCGCGCCCGCTTGCGGGCCGCCGGTGTCCCCTACGCCGAGACGCGAAGCCTGCCGGTGCTGGTGATTCCGCTCTACGAGACCGGCGGTGAGACGGTACTGTGGAAAGAGCCGAACGACTGGCGGACCGCGTGGTCCGAACTGCCGCCCCAGGGTGGGCTGGTGCCGTTCGTGGTGCCGTACGGTGACGTCGCGGACATCCGCGACCTGCCGCCGGACCAGGCGATCGCCGGCGACTTGAAAGCGTTGACGAACATCGCCGAGCGCTACGGTGCCCGCGACGTGATCGTCGCCCGAGCCCGGCCGCGAGCCGGTGGCGTGGTCGAACTCTCGGTGCAGCGACTGGGTCCTAGTGGCATCGACCGGACCCTGGTTGAAAGCGTCGCCGGGGCCGAAGGCCTCGACGCATCGAGGCGGCTGCAGCCGGCTGTACTCAAGACGGTGGCGATGGTCGAGGAGGCTTGGAAGCAGGACAATCTGATTCGCCCCGGTTTCGAGACCCGGGTGTCGGCGACTGTCCCGATCGATTCGATGAAGCGCTGGCTGACCGTGCGCGAGGCCCTCGATGGCCTGTCGATCGTGGCCCGCTATCAGGTCATCCAGTTGATGCGCCAGGAGGCGCTGGTCGACGTCTGGGTCAACGGCGACGCCGAGCAGTTCAGGATGGCGCTGGCACAGCGCGATCTCGAACTGATCCCCGGGGCCGGTGACTACATCCTGAAGGGACGTGGTCAGGCGATTCCCGACCCGTTGCCGACGGTGGTGGTTCCCGATCCGGGATCGACTTACTCGCCGGCACCGGCCTATGGCACATCCGGCACGATCGTCGTCGACCCGTCTCCCGCGCCGCCGCCGGCGTTGCCCGCGCCCGGCACGCAGTGACCGGCGATCGTGCCATGACCCGCCGTGAGCGTGGTCTGTTCTGGGGCGTGCTGCTGGCGGTGGTCATGCTGGCGCTTTACGCGCTGCGCGACGTGCTGGTCCCGTTCGTCGCCGGAATGGCCGTCGCCTACCTACTGGACCCCGTGGTCGATCGGCTGGAGCGGCTTCGGCTCGGCCGCGGCCTCGCGACCTTCCTGGTGCTGCTCGGGTTCTTTGCCGTCGCACTCGGTCTGCTGCTGCTGCTCATCCCGCTGCTGCAGAGCCAGGCGGAGAAGCTCGCCAGCACGCTGCCGGGCTACATCGAGATGGCGCGCGAACGGCTCGGCCCTCTGCTCTCCAGCCTTGGCGAGGGTGTCGATCCGAAAGAGATACTCGAGAAGGTGACCGGCATGACCGGCGACCTGATGAGTTGGGTCGGGGATCTGGCTGGCCGGCTGATCAGCGGCGGCTTCCTGATCGCCAACCTGCTTTCCCTGCTGGTGATCACCCCGATCGTGTCGTTCTACCTGCTGCGTGACTGGGACCGCATCGTGGCGACGGTCGATTCCTGGCTGCCTTACGAGCAGGCCCCCTCCATCCGGGTGCAGGCGGCGGAGGTCGACCGGACGTTGGCGGCGTTCGTCCGTGGCCAGGGGACCGTGTGCCTGATCCTCGGGGTGTTCTACGCCACCGGTCTGACCCTGGCCGGGCTGGATTTCGGGCTGGTGATCGGCCTGTTCTCCGGCCTCATCTCGTTCGTGCCGTTCGTCGGCGCGCTGCTCGGCGGGGTGCTCAGCGTTGGGCTGGCTCTCGCCCAGTTCGACAGCTGGACGCCGATTGCGCTGGTTGCCGGGGTGTTCGTCGCCGGGCAGGTGATCGAGGGCAACTTCCTCACCCCCAACATGGTGGGCGATGCGGTCGGCCTGCACCCGGTCTGGGTGATCTTCGCGCTGCTCGCCGGCGGAACGCTGTTCGGGTTCGTCGGGGTCCTGTTGGCGGTTCCAGCGGCTGCCGTAGTCGGGGTTCTGACGCGGTTCGCGTTGACCCAGTACCTCAGCAGTTCGCTGCACCGCAAGGGCGCGCCGGAGCGGGCGATGGCCGCCGGCGACGAAACCCCTCGGACCTGAGGCCGATGGCGCCCGGCCAATTGATTCTCGAACTCGGCAACCGTCCGGCATATCAGCGAAGCGATTTCCTGGTGTCGGCCTGCAACGCCGACGCAGCGGCCTGGATTGACCGCTGGCCGGACTGGCCGACGCCACTGCGAGGGCTGGCGATCGTCGGACCGCCGCAATGCGGCAAGACGCATCTGGGGGCGGTATGGCGGCATTCGAGCGATGCTGCGGCGCTGGACGCGGCCGCGCTGACCGTTGACGGCGTACCGGATGCGCTGGGCGGCGCGACCCACGCGGTGGTCGACAACCTGACTGGATTGCGCTCCCCCCAGGCGTTGCTGCACCTTTACAACACGGTGGCGGAACGCCGCGGTTCTGTGCTTATCCTGTCTCGCATGGCACCAGCCCGCCTGGACGTGGGGTTGCCGGACTTGGCCTCGCGCCTCGCGACGCTGCCGGTTGCGGCGGTCGGGGCTCCAGACGAGGTACTACTGGCCGGTGTCCTGGCCAAGCATTTCGCGGATCGACAGGTTGCCGTTCGCGACGAGGTGGTCGCCTATATGGTGACGCGCATGGAACGGTCCTTCGCGGCCGCGTATCGGCTGGTCGATCGCCTCGACCGACTGGCGCTTGCCGAGGGACGCAGGGTCGATCGGGCGCTGGCCAAGCAGGCGCTCGCCGATGACGAAACCGATCGAGGGGAGTGAAGCTGCATGGATCTCGGGTTGAAGGGCAGGAAGGCGATCGTCTGCGCCGCCAGCAAAGGATTGGGCAAGGGCTGCGCCATGGCGCTCGGGCGCGAGGGTGTCGACCTCGTGATCAACGCCCGCACCAAGGCGACCCTGGACGCGGCGGCCGAGGAGATTCGGGCTGCCACCGGAGCCAAGGTAACGGCGGTAGCCTGCGACATCACAACCCCCGACGGCCGCGCCGAGGTGCTGGCCGCCGCCGGGCCGATCGATATCCTGATCAACAACGCTGGCGGACCGCCGCCGGGCAATTTCCGCGACTGGTCGATCGAAGACTGGCAGAAGGCGTTGAACGCCAACATGCTGACGGCCATCGAACTGATCCGCCTGACGGTTGACGGGATGATCGAACGGAAATTCGGCCGGATCGTGAACATCACCTCGGGGGCGGTGAAGGCTCCGATCCCGGTTCTGGGTTTGTCGAACGGGGCGCGAACCGGTCTGACCGGCTTCGTTGCTGGCGTGGCCCGCGAGACCGTCCGCCATAACGTGACGATCAACGGGCTGCTGCCGGGACCCTTCGACACCGACCGCCTGCGTGGCAACATGAAGCTGCAGGCCGACAAGGCCGGAATCCCCTACGAGGCCTATGCCCTGCAGCAGGCAGAGAAGAACCCGGCCGGCCGGTTCGGGACGGCGGATGAGTTCGGGGCCGCCTGCGCCTTCCTGTGCAGCGCCCACGCCGGCTTCATAACCGGTCAGAACCTGTTGATGGACGGCGGGGCGTTTCCGGGCACGCTCTGAAGGGGGCGGCGCGGATTGTCATGCGGCTGTCACGGACGGCGGGTACACCCCGAATCGACAGACGCCGTGCCAGCGCGTCGGACGACGCAGGAGGCCACCGTGACCGACGCGACCATCAGGGCCGGAGCGCCTGACGAACCGCCCCGCAAGGGGTCCAGGTCTCCGCGGCAGCGGGTGTCGGAGTCCCGGCCGGCTGCCGAACCTGCGGCAGCGCCGCTGACGCCGGCGCAGATCGGTCTGGACAACCCGCGCCGGCTGTTCAACCGCGAGATCTCGTGGCTGGCGTTCAACAGGCGGGTGTTGGAGGAGTCGAACAACCCGGGCAATGCCCTGCTTGAGCGACTGCGGTTCGTGGCGATCTCGGCGTCGAACCTGGACGAGTTCTACATGGTTCGGGTGGCCGGCTTGAAGGGCATGGTCGCGGCCGGGATCACGGCCGCGAGCGACGATGGCCTGACGCCGGTTCAGCAACTGGCGGCGATCGCCGAGGACGCCGCCCGGTTGATGAGCGACCAGCAACTTGCCCTGCGGTCCCTGCGCGGCGCCCTGAAGGGCGCCGGTTTCCACCTGGTCGATGGCAGCGAGCTTGGTCCCGACGATCTGGTCTGGCTCGCCAACCATTTCAGCGAGCAGATCTATCCGGTCCTGACGCCGCTGGCGATCGACCCGGCGCATCCGTTTCCGTTCGTGCCGAACAAGGGCATCTGTCTGGCCATGCAGCTGCGGGCCGCGTCCGGCGGCCATGAGATGCAGGGCTTGGTCCAGCTTCCTCAGCAGATCGGACGGTTCGTGCGCCTGCCGGGCGACACGATTCGCTTCGTGCCCATCGAGCAGGTGATCCTGCTGTTCGTCGACCGGTTGTTCCCGAACTACCATGTCTGGGGTCAGGGCGTGTTTCGGGTCATCCGAGACAGCGAGATGGAGATCGACGAGGAGGCCGAGGACCTCGTGCTCTCGTTCGAGACTGCGCTGAAGGCGCGGCGTCGTGGCAACGTGATCCGTCTGGCGGTCGACCTGGCGATGCCGGCTCCGCTGCAGCACCTGGTCATAGACGAGTTGAAGGTCCCGCCGGAAGATGTGTTCGCGCTCGAGCAGATGGTGGGCTTGGCCGATCTGTCCCAACTGATCGTCTCGGAGCGCCCGGATCTGCTCTGGCCCCCTTTCAACGCGCGGTTTCCGGAACGAATCCGAGACTTCGGCGGCGACTGCTTTGCCGCCATCCGCACCAAGGACATCATCGTCCATCACCCCTACGAGAGCTTCGACGTCGTCGTCCAGTTCCTGCGCCAGGCGGCGGCCGACCCCTCTGTCATCGCCATCAAGCAGACCCTGTACCGGACCTCCAAGGACAGCCCGATCGTCAAGGCGCTGATCGAGGCAGCCGAGGCCGGCAAGTCAGTCACCGCCATGGTCGAGATCAAGGCTCGCTTCGACGAGGAGGCGAACATACGCCTGTCACGCGATCTGGAGCGGGCCGGCGTGCAGGTGGTCTACGGCTTCATGAACTTGAAGACTCACGCCAAGGTTTCACTCGTGGTTCGTCGTGAAGGCAGTGGGCTGCGCAACTACGTGCATTTCGGGACCGGCAACTATCACCCGATCACCGCCAAGATCTACACCGACCTGTCGTTCTTCACCTGCGATCCGGCGTTGTGCCGAGACGCGTCGCGGATGTTCAACTACATGACCGGCTACGCCACGCCGGAAGCGATGGAAAGACTGGCTATTTCGCCGCTCAGCCTGCAGAGCCGCATCATCGAGGGTATCCAGTCCGAGATCGAGCACGCCAGGGCCGGGCGCCCGGCGGCTGTGTGGGCAAAGATGAACCAACTGGTCGATCCCGGCATCATCGATGCGCTGTATCGCGCCAGCCAGGAGGGGGTGCAGGTCGACTTGGTGATCCGCGGCATATGCTGCCTGCGGCCGGGCGTGCCCGGATTGTCTGATACCATCCGTGTGAAGTCGATCGTCGGGCGATTCCTCGAACACTCGCGCATCGTCGTGTTTGGCGACGGTCACAAGCTTCCGTCCGACAAGGCGAAGGTCTACATCTCCTCGGCCGACTGGATGCAGCGCAACCTGTTCCGGCGGGTGGAGCATCTTGTCCCGATCGAGAACCCGACCGTGCACCGCCAGGTGCTTGACCAGATCATGGTGGCGAACCTGAAGGACCGGACCAACAGCTGGGTCCTGGACGGCGACGGCCAGTATCACCGGGTGCCGCATTCGGACGACGATTTCTCGGCCCACACCTACTTCATGACCAACCCCAGCCTGTCCGGTCGCGGCAGCGCGCTTCGGCGTGGCGGGGACGCACCCCGGACACTGCGCGAGGGCGAGTGAGCGTGCCCGACCCACAACCGGGCGAAGGGCGCGGTACCCGCGAGCCGAAGCGCGGCCAGCGCGTCGGCGTCCTCGACATAGGCTCGAACTCGATCAGGCTGGTGGTGTACGATCACGCTGGCCGTTCGCCGATTCCGGTGTTCAACGAGAAGGCGCTCTGCGGTCTCGGGCGCGGGGTAACCGAGACCGGCAATCTGCCTGTCGAGGGCATGGCGTCGGCCCTGATGAACATCGACCGCTACAGCCAGATCGCCCGGGCCATGCGCGTGCGACACCTGGACGTGGTGGCGACCTCGGCGGTCCGCGACGCCGCCAACGGACCGGGCTTCGTGGCCGAACTCGAGCGGCGGATCGGGCACGAGGTCGAGGTGATCTCGGGCGATGAGGAGGCTCGGCTCTCGGCTCTCGGCGTGCTCAGCGGATTTCCGGAGGCCGATGGCGTCGTCGGCGATCTCGGCGGCGGCAGCCTGGAACTGATCGATGTCTCCGGCCGCCGCCTCGGCGACCACGCCACCATGCCGCTCGGCCCGTTGCGGGTTGGCGAGGTGACGGGCGGGCAACGCCGCCGTGTCACCCGACAGATCGATCGCCACCTGGAGACCGCCACCTGGCTGCCCCGCCTTAGTGGGCGGACGCTCTACGCCGTCGGCGGGGCCTGGCGCAGCATCGCCCGCTCGCACATGGCCCGTATCAACTATCCGATCGAGGTCATTCACGGGTACGCGGTCGACCGGTCGACGCTGTCGGACTATCTCGCTTCGTTCGCGCGGATCCCCAAGAAATCCATTCGCAACGTGCCCGGGGTGTCGCGGCGGCGCGGCGATGTGATTTCCACGGCCGCGCTGGTTCTGCAACGGGTCCTGGCCCGCGGGAACCCGGCGAAGGTGGTGTTTTCGGCCTTCGGGCTGCGCGAAGGCTGCCTCTACGACCGCCTGACCGAGGCGGAGAGGATCAAGGATCCGCTGCTGATGGCGGCCGAGGAGATCGCGCGCGAGACCAACCGCTTCGCCCCGCACGCCGACACCGTGTTCGCATGGCTGGCGCCGCTGTTTCCGGCCGTTGCCGAACGCGACGCCCGGCTGATCAAGGCGCTTTGCATGCTAAGCGACCTCGCCTGGTCGGAGCACCCGAGCTATCGCGGTGAGCACGCCTTCCTGCGGGTGCTGCGCCTGCCGGTGGCGGGTATCGATCACGCCGATCGGGTGTTTCTCGCCCTTGGGCTTCTGGTTCGCTACGTTGGCCACACCGATCTCTCGGCGGCCAAGTCGGTGGAAGGTCTGCTCGACCCGGAGCGGCGGGCGCTTGCCGTCCGCGTCGGTCACGCCCTTCGCCTGGGCCTGACCTTGTCCGGCGGGGCCACCACACTGCTGCGGCGGACCCGCCTGAAGGCGGAGGCGGGCGGCGGCTTCGCGCTGATCCTCTCCGGGGAATCGCTGGCGTTGATGGGCGATGTTGTCGACCGGCGGGTCGCGTCGCTTTCCTCCGCCATCGGGGCGCCGATCGCCATCGCCAGCCAGCCTGCCCGCCGGGCGGCCAGCGTCAGCGGCTGAATGCCAGGCTGACGTTGTCCGCTTCGACCCGGATGACGCTGGCCCGATGCCGGCCCAGGCTCGCGCCCTCGACCTCCACCACGGTGCCCGTGCGCAGGTCCAGCCCGCTGATTCGCTCGATCCGGACGCCGCTCTCGGACACGTCGATGGTCCGCGCCGCAGCGGTGCGCCCGTTGAGCGTTACCTTGACGTTCTCGTTGGCGGACCGCCGTTCGGCTCCGCGACGGTCGACATCGACGGTCGCCGTCCGCACCGATCGGACAATCTCACGGCGCAGCTGCTCGATGGCCTCGTGAACGGACTCAGCGACGGTGCGCACCTGCGCCGCCCGGTTGCCGGTGGCCTCGGCCTCGGTGGACACGCGCTGGATCGACTCGGTGACCTCTCGGGCGGCTGAAGCCGACTCGCCGACGCTGCGCGAGATCTCCATGGTGGTCGCCTGCTGCTCTTCCATCGCAACCGCGATGGTGGCGGCAATCTGATCGACCTCGCCGATCCGCTCGATCATTTGCCGGACATTGGTGACCGATGCCTGGGTGGCCTCCTGGACCGCCCGGATCTGCGACGAGATCTCGTCGGTCGCCTGGGCGGTCTGGGTGGCCAGATTCTTGACCTCGGACGCGACCACCGCGAAGCCCTTGCCGGCTTCGCCAGCCCTGGCTGCCTCGATCGTCGCGTTCAGGGCGAGAAGGTTCGTCTGACTGGCGATCGCGTTGATCAGCGAGGCGATTTCGCCGATCTTGTCGGCGGCTGCGGTCAAGGAATTGATCGAGACTTGCGACTCGCTGCCCGAGGCCACCGCCGACCGTGTCGCGCCCGCCGCGTCGGAAACCCTTCCGGCGATTTCCTGGATCGAGGCGGCAAGTTCCTCGGCCGCCGCCGCCACCGTCTCGGCGCTTGCGAGCGATTCCTGGGCGGCAGACGCCACGGTGTTCGAGTTCAGGCCGACCTCTTGGGCGGATGCCGACATCGACGCGGCTTCCTCGTCCATCTTGCGGGTATGTCCGGCGACGTTCTCGACGGCGGCCCCCGCTTCACTCTCGATGGTGTCGGCCATGCGGCGCAGCGCGGCGCGTTGATCCTCGGCTGCCTGCTCTTTTAGGCGCTCCTGATCCGCAGCCAGATGGCGGGCCTGCGCCATCGAATCCTTGAACACCACCAGTGCCGCCGCCATGGCGCCGATCTCGTCGCGCCGATCGGCACCGGTCACCGCGATGGCCAGATCGCCGGCTGCGATGCGTTCCATGTCGCCGGTCAGGCGCGACAGCGGACGGGAGATCGAGCGGCCGAGCAGCACCGATCCGAGTGCAACGGTCAGAATGGTGACGAGTCCGAAGTTCAGGACCCATTGGAAGGCTTCGTCGAGCGGTGCGTCGATCTCGGCGGTGTCGACCCGGGACAGCAGAACGTAGCGGGCGTTCCCGAAGGTGATGGCGCGGCCGGCGAGGGTCTTTCCGGCCTCGGTCCAGGTGACCACCTCGTCGCTGATCTGCGCCAGGGATCGGCCCTCGTACCGGGTCTGGAGGATATCGTTGATCTCGGTGCGGGGAGTGTCGGTGCGGAACAGGCCGTCACCGCCGACCAGGACCGCGTCGCCGGTCGACCCGATCCCTCCGCCGCTGACAATGCTGTTCAGGCGGTCGACCGGCATCTGGAAGGCCAGCACGCCGACCGTCTTGCCGTTCTCGACCAGCGGGGTCGAGATGAAGGATGCCGGCGCGTCGTTGCTCGGAGCGTAGGGCTTGAAATCGAAGAAGCTGAACGCTCCCGAGCGACCGGCAAGTCCCGCCTTGAAGGCGGCGGCCAGGTCGGTCGCGCTCCATTGCCCGGTGTTCATGTTGGTTGCGTAGTCCAACTCCTTGAAGACCGTGTAGACGAGGTCGCCCGAGGTGTTGAACAGGAAGATGTCGTAGTAGCCGCCGGTTTGCAGGAACTCACGGATCCAGGGATGGTACTGGGCGTGCAGCCGGCTATACTCGGAGCCGTCGGGTGCCGCGTCCAGGGCTTCCTTCTTGCCAGTGGGGTTTGGGTTGTCGGTGATGTAGAGCTTCTGCAGCGTTTTCTGCGGCTCCGGAAGCGCGGCGAACGCCGAACTGAACTCCTTGAGGGCGCTGAGGAACACTTGGTTCCGGGACATCACCAGGAGGTCGCGCTCGATGGTTCCGAGATAATCCTGGACCGCCTTCGCCTGAATTTCTCCGGACTGCTTCAGCGACCGCTCGGTCTGAGTCCGATAGGACTCGGACAACAGGTTCAATGAGATAGAGCCTGTAACCGCGATGCTGACCACGGCCACCAGGACGATGATGGCGGGTACCCGAAAGGCGATCTGATAAAGCGTCCGCACGGCGCCCTCGCGTGTAAATCGAAAGGAAGACGCTATATCGCGGCTCAAATGCTGAACGACTGGTTAACTTTCCCGGGAACTGTGATTTTCCACAATGGTGCGACAAAGCGCTCCGGTCCCGCCGGAACGCCGGAATCCGACGGCTCGTTCGAACCGTCGGGTTCCAGCTCTGTTTCAACAGTCGATGGTCAGCCGGATGCCCTGGTTGTCCCCGGGCGCGCTGTCGCGCCGGCCGACCTCGGTCATGCGGCTCTGGCCGGCTCGGCCGACAAGCCAAGCGACGGCCGGCCACTCTCGTTGGCGGGGCGGCGCTCGATGCTCGTGCGGTCGACATCGGTGGTGGCCGCGCGCACCGAGCGGACGATCTCGTTCCGGAGGTTCTCGATCGACTCCTGGAGCGAACCCGCCACCGTTCGCACGCGCTCGGCGCGCGTGCCGGTCGCTTCGGCCTCGGAGGAGACGCGCTGGATGGAGGTGGTCACCTCACGCGCCGCCGCCGCGGACTCGCCGACGCTCCGCGAGATCTCCATGGTCGTCGCCTGCTGCTCCTCCATGGCGGCTGCAATGGTGGAGGCGATCTGATCGACCACGCCGATGTGATCGATCATCCGGCGAACGTTGCCGACCGAGGCCGAGGTGGCGTCCTGGACGGCTCGGATCTGCGCGGAGATCTCGCCGGTCGCCTTGGCGGTCTGGTTGGCAAGGCTCTTGACCTCCGACGCGACCACCGCGAAGCCCTTGCCGGCTTCGCCGGCCCTGGCGGCCTCGATCGTCGCGTTGAGGGCGAGGAGGTTGGTCTGGTTGGCGATCGCGTTGATCAGCGAGGCGATCTCGCCGATCTTGTCAGCCGCCGCGGTCAACGAGTTGATCGAGGCCTGCGACTCGCTGCCCGAGGCCACCGCCGAGCGCGTGGCGTTGGCTGCTTCGGAAACCCGGCCGGCGATCTCCTGGATCGACGCGGCAAGTTCCTCTGTCGCCGACGCCACGGTCTCGGCGCTGGCCAGGGACTGCTGGGCGGCCGACGCGACCGCGTTGGAGTTCACGCCGACCTCCTGGGCCGAGACCGACATCGACACGGCCTCCTCGTCCATCTTTCGGGTCTGGGATTCGACCTGCTCGACGGCGACGGTTGCTTCGGCTTCGATGGCGTCGGCCATCCGCCGAAGGGCGGTCTTCTGGGCGTCGGCGGCTTGTGTCTTCAGGCGGTCCTGCTCGCCGCGCATCGCCAGACTGTCCAGCGCGCTCTTCTTGAAAACATGAAGGCTCCGGAAGATGTCGCCAACCTCGGTGCGCGAGGTCGTCGGAGGCACGTCTACCGACAGGTCGTTGTTCGCCAGCCGCAGCATGATCTCGGTCGACGTCCGCAGCGGCAGGATGCCGCGCACCGTCCAGGTGGCGACGGCAACGCCGAGCGCCAGACCCAGGCCGGTGAGCGCCAGCATGAGGTTCTGGAAACCGGTCGCCGCGGCGAGCGCGACCGTGGTTTCCTCGACGTTTTTGCGCTCCTGGTAATCGATGAACTGGTTGATCTGCTTCAGCCAGGTGGTGAAGGCGTCGCGCGCCGGGCCGACCAGCATCGCGTGAGCACGGTCGTCGCCGCGTTCGCCGCTGAGTTTGATCACGGTCTGGATGATCGGCAGCGTGCGCTGCTCGGTCGCCTTGATGTCGGCGAGGATGCGCTGTTCCTCGGGCGTGGTGTCCTCCCGACCGTCCATCATCGAGTCGAGCGGGCTGGCGGAATCCTGATAGAAGCGGTCAAGGCGCTCGATGTTGGCCAGCACCTCACGGAGAACCGACGGCTCTTCGATCAGCACGACGTCGCGCAGATCGATGGCCCGGTCGTGCACGCTGCCGCGAAAGTTGATCGCGTAGCGCTGCTTCACGCTGTTGACCTGATTGATCGCGATCAGGCTATCGCTGATTCCGTTGACCTGATTGATTCCGTAGAGGGTGAGGGAGATCATGATGCACAGGGCGATGCCCATGCCCACTACCACTCGCGTAACGAGTTTGGTGTCCGAGACAAGATTCATCTGCTTGCTTTCATTTGGGCGGTGACGAAGGCGCCGAGCGGTGTTCAACCACCGGCAAGGTCGGCCCGGGACCGGGTCTGGCAATGCTTCGATGTCAGGGTGAGCAGGAGCTCCGGGGTTTTCGGGGCTCCTGGACGTAAGTAGACTGGCTGCCGTCGACATTGGCGCCGTGAGGACATGAATAGGGCGCGCTCGGCCAAACGGAATTGTGGCTTTCCACAAGACTCCTCTGGTGAACTCATCGGCAAATTTAAGGATTTGTTAATAGCCCCGGCCAAAGCGGCCAGTCATCGCCGGGATGCTGTCACGCCTTCAGGAATGGAGGTTCCGAGGTCTTTCCGAGTAATTCCAGGCTCTGCGGCAGTGCCTCAACCTGGAACGTCGAGCAATCTGACGCAGTCCTGGCCCGGGTCGTAGACGAGGCCGAGACGGCCGTGCTTCACCGCCAGGGCGGCGTCGCCGAAGACCTCGCGCCGCCAGCCCCTGAGCGCCGGGACGTCGGCGTCGTCGCGCGCGGCTATCGCGTCGAGATCGTCGGAACTGGCGATGAGCTTCGGGGCGACGTCGCACTCTTCGCACTTGATCTTCAAGAGCACGCGCAGCAGATCCGCGACCGGCTGGCGGCCCTGCGTCGACTCGTCCGGCTCAGGCAGGGTCGGCCACTGCTCCTTGGGCCGCGCCAGAGCCTTCGCAACCGCTTCCAGAATCGACCGGCCGGTCTTGCCGCTGGAGGACTCCCGGTTGAACGCCCGCGACCGCGACAATTCGTCGGGCGTCTGCGGCATCTGCGCAGCGACATCCACGAGGGCATCGTCGCGCAGGATCCGGTTGCGCGGCACGTCACGGCTCTGCGCCTCGTGCTCGCGCCACGCGGCCAGTTCCTGAAGCACGGCGAGGAACTTCGGCTTGGTGCTCCGGATCTTGAGGCGTCTCCAGGACTCCTCCGGCACGACCCGGTACGTTGCCGGATCGGTGAGGACCGCCATCTCCTCGCTGAGCCAGTCCAGCCGATTGGTCTTCTCCAGCCGCCGGTGCAGCTTTTCATAGGCCGGACGCAGGTGGATGACGTCGGCCAGGGCGTAC
>CAYNFA010000019.1:9108-16914 GCA_964396345.1 uncultured Thalassobaculum sp. | reverse complement strand
AGGGGCGCCGACGCTCAAACCGTCGAACACGACGGCGGCGGTTCCGAACCAATCGGAAACGGGACCAAGTCCGATCCGGAATCGGTCGCAAAGTGATTGAAGGTGAATGGCTGCCGGTTATTCGCGGCGCGCAACGCCGGCTTGTCCGGCGGAACCGGGCGCAGCGACCGGCGTTTACCGATGCACGGTGTTGTCGGCAGCAGCACTCCACGCATATCGACCAGCGCGTCGGAAGGGCGGAAACAATGTCGAACGGGCCGAGCGATCTCGGGGGCCTGCGGGTACTCCTGGTGGAGGACAACCTGCTGCTCGCCGAGGTGATTGCAGACGCGCTCGCGACCTATGGCTGCGTCGTCGTCGGCCCGGCGCCGGACGTGGAATCGGGGCTGCAACTGGCCCGCGAGGCACAGTTCGACGGCGCGCTCCTCGATATCAACCTGTTCGGGGATTTCTGCTTCCCGATCGCGGCAGTCCTGACCGAGCGCAAGATCCCGTTCCTGTTCCTGACCGGCTACGACAACTCACGGCTGATTCCCCCGGAGTTCCGGTCGGCCCGGCGTCTGTCCAAGCCGATCGACCCGGACGCCCTCTCGTCGGCGATCTCGGAGCATTTCCGAGCGCCGTCGGTCCACTGACCGGAAGCCCCGGTCAGGCGCCGAGCGCGACCCCGTCGCGGCCCGGGTCGGCGGCGCCGTCCAGGCGGTCGGGCAGGATCCGGATGCCGTGCACCCAGGCGATGGTGTGGCCGAACGGGTTGCGGATCACCTGGTAGCCCTGGGCCTCGAGTTCGCGGGTGACGAAGCGCGGGATGCGGTTCGACACGTCGATGGCGTTGCTGGTCGAGGAGAAGCGAGGGGCCGAGACCGCCTCGTTCATGGTCATCCCGAAATCGACGACGTTCAGGATCGCCTGCAGCACGCCCATGACGATCTGGGTGCCGCCTGGTGCGCCGAGCACCAGCAACGGCCGGTCGCCCTCGAATACGATGGTTGGGCACAGCGCGCTGAACCGCGACTTGCCGGGCGCGATGCTGCCGGCGCGGCCGGGTCGCGGGTCGAACACCCCCATGCAGCCGTTGTACATGAAGCCGAGGCCCTCGGTGATCACGCCCGACGGCATGCCGAGCGAGTGGGTCATCGACACGCAGTTGCCGTCGCCGTCGACTACCGACAGGTGGGTGGTGTCCTTCGGGATCAGGTCGGCCGGCTGCAGGCGTGTCACCTCGGCCTTCTCGCCGCGCCGGATCGCCTCGGCGAGCTCGGCGGCGTAGTGCTTGCCGGTCAGGCGGTCGAGCGGCACCTCGACGAAGGCCGGGTCGCCGACGAAGCGGTCCTTGTCGACGGTCGCCCGCTTCATCGCCTCGCACACCACGCGGATGTACTCGGGCGTGTTGTGGCCGAGGCCGGCGAGGTCGAAGCGCTCCAGGATGTTGAGCATCTCCAGCAGCATGACGCCGCCGCCCGGCGGCTGGTTGGTGGCGATGCGACGGCCGCGGTAGCTGCCCTCCAGGGGGGCAGCCCGGACCGGCCGGTAGCCCTCCAGGTCGGCCCGGTCGAGCAGGCCGCCGTTCGCCGACATGTCGGCGGCGATGCGGTCGGCGATTACGCCGTGGTAGAACACGCTGGCGCCCTCGTCGGCGATGCGCCGCAGGGTGGCGGCGTAGTCCGGGTTGCGCAACGGCTCGCCGACGCGTTTCGGGGTTCCGTCGGGCCGGCAGTAGAGCGCCCGTCCCGACGCGGTGTAGGCTAAGCGCTCGGCGCTGGACGTGCGGCCCATGGTGCCTTCGTCGATCCAGAAGGCATACATTGCCGGGCGCACGAACCAGCCTTCCTCGGCCCAGCGGATCGCCGGCGCGCACAGCGTCTTCCACGGCAACCGGCCGTGCGCCGAGTGCGCCGCTTCATAAGCCTTTAGGGCGGCGGGCACGCAGATCGACTGGTAGCCGAGATCGTTGACCCGGCCCTTCAGCACGAAGCCGAAGCCGTCCCGGGTCTCGCCCTCGACCAGATCGGCCCACATGTCGGGACGGGCCGCTTTCGGCGCCGGGGCGTGGAAATCCAGGTACTCATGGACGCCGTTGGTCGGCTTGTAGACCGCCAGGCTGCCGAAACCGGCGATCCCGCACATCAGCGGGTCGACCACCGTCTGGGCAAGCGCGCAGGCGATCGCCGCGTCGACGGCGTTGCCGCCGGCCCGCAGGATCTCGACGCCCGACTCCGCGGCCTCGGGCTGCGGGCAGACCACCATTCCGTTGCCGGCCACGGCGCTCCCTCCGGTCAGCGGATCGCCAGGTAGGGCGTGACCGCCAGCCCGGCGAAGATCGACGCCACCGGCAGGTCGGCCTCGCCGTACCAGTCGGCCTGGTGCAGCAGGTTGATGGTGCCGAGCATGCGGTCGTCCCACACCACCGGCACGTTCAGCACCGAGGCGCAGCCGAGTGAGGCGATCAGCTCGTGGTCGAAGAACACCGATCGGATGTCGTCGGCGGTGTAGCCGATATAGGGGTTGCGCTTGTGAATGACGTGGCCGGCCCAGAACGTCGGGTTCAGCGCCTTGCGGCCGCCGACCGGGTAGCTCTCGGGCTGGTTGGTGTAGACCCGCTCGGACTCGCCGCTGTCGGCGTGGAAGCGCAGAACGGTGAACAGCTTGTGGCCGATCGCCGCGTCCATCGCCCGGTCAAGGGCGGCGAAGGCGGCGGCCGGCTGGCCGCTGGCGGCCAGCGCGCGGGCGGCGGATTCCAGATGCGGCAGCGGGTCGACTTTTCCGGTGTGGCTCATGTCGCCTTCTCTTCTGCGAGCGTTATCTGAGGCGACCGCTCGGGCAGCAGCCCGGTCGGCCGGAGGCGGAGGATCAGGATCAGCGACCCGCCGATCAGCATCTCGCGCAGCGCTGCCACCTGCACCGGCTGCAGGCCCGGCACCACCTCGGTGATGAAGCGGGTCGACTCCATGAAGAACACCACCAGCAGGCTGCCGAACACCGCGCCGTAGTTGTTGCCGGTGCCGCCGGCGGTCAGCGCCAGCACGATGTAGATGGTGATCAGCGGCACGAAGCCGTCGGGCGCGATGTAGGAGGTGTAGTGGCCGTACAGCGCGCCCGACAGGCCGATCACGCCGCAGCCCAGCGCGAAAGCCTCGACCTTGAACCGGATCACGGTCTTGCCGGCAACCGCCGCGACCTGGTCGTCGTCGCGGATCGCCCGCAGCACCCGGCCGTAGGGCGCGTGGCGCACCCGCTGCAGCAGGAACACCACGATGGCGACGACGATCGCCACCAGCGCCAGGAAGATCAGGTTGAACGCCTCCGGCGTCACCAGCCCGCGCCACGGTCCCGGAATGCCGGAGACGCCGTCGGTACCGTTGGTCAGCCAGATCTCGTTGGAGGCGGCGATGCGGACCACCTCGGAGAAGCCGAGGGTGACGATGGCGAGGTAGTCGCCGCGCAGCTTGGCGGTGGTGAGCGCCATCGCCACCCCGGCGGTGGCGGCGGCGAGCGCCCCGGCGATCACGCCGAGCCAGATCGGCACGCCCGCCAGCTTGGTCAGCAGCGCCGAGGTATAGGCGCCGACCGCGAAGAACCCGACCAGGCCGAGATTGATCATCCCGGCCATGCCCCAGACCACGTTCAGGCCGAGCGCCATCAGGCCGTACAGGCCCGAGAACACCAGCATGGCAACGATATAGTTCTCCATCAGAACGCCCGCTCGCCGAGGATGCCGCGCGGCCGCAGCGTCAGCACCAGCAGGATCGCCACGAAGCCGATCGCCGAGCGGTAGGCGGGGTCGAGCACCAGCAGCGACAGTTCCTCGGCGACGCCGATGGTCAGCGCGCCGACCACCGCACCCGGGATGCTGCCGAGCCCGCCGACCACGGCGGCGGCGAACACCGTCAGGATCACCCGGAAGCCGGTCAGCGGGTCGATCGAGGTGTCGAGGCCGAGCAGCATGCCGCCGAGCCCGGCCAACCCCATGCCGACGAAGCTGACCAGCCGGCCGATGGTGATCGCGTCGATGCCCTTGATCGAGGCCAGCGTCGGGTTGTCGGCGACCGCCCGCATCGCCTTGCCCATCCGGGAGAAGGCAAGGAACGCGAACAGGCAGGCCATGGCGATCACCGCGATCACCAGGTTCTCGACCTGTTGCGGGCTGACCCGCAACTCGCCGAACCGCCAGTCGCGCAACACTGGCAGGTCGTAACCCCGCAGGTCGTTGCCGAACCAGAACCGGACGACGTTCTCGAGCACGATGGTCAGCGCGACCGCGGTGATGGCGGTGGCGAGCGGCCCGGTCGGTCGCATCGGCCGCAGCACGACCTCGTCGCAGATCACCCCGGAAATGCCGGAGACCAGGAACGCGAACGCCACCGCAACCGGCGCCGGCAGCCCGAAATACACGTTGGCGACGTAGCCCGCGAAGGCTCCGATCGTCACCTGCGAGGCGATGCTGAAGTTCGGGAAGCGGAGCACCGCGTAGATCGCGGTGAAACCGATGGCCGGGACCGCGAGAATGGTCCCGGCCATCAGCCCGTTGAGCACGAGCTGGGCGATTTCGGTCAGCATGGGCGGGGCTTGGCGGGCCGGCTCATGCCGCGATCTTGAGGAGCTTGAACGCCCCTTTCTGAGCCTGCTCGTAGCGGAAATTGGTCGTCAGGATGTCGCCGATCGCGTCGAAGTCGCAGGCGCCGCTGGCGCCTTCGAAGTTGATGTCCTTGCCCTCGGCGAGCAGCTTCAGGCCGTCGACCACGTCGTCGACCTTCTGCCCGGGGCCCTGCGAGATCGACCGCACCGCGTCCTTGATCGCCGGACCGCTGGCCTCGCCGGCCTTGGCGATGGCGAGGCACACCAGGCTCGCCTGGTCGTTGCACTGGCACGAGTACGGGTCGAGGTCGTCCTTGCCAAGGAACGCGGCCAACCGCTTGTAGGCCGCGGAGTCGACCGACGGCGACGGCCCCACCGTGTAGGCGCCCTCGGTTACCTCCGGGGGCAGCGATTCCAGGAGCTTTTGGTTGATCGCGTATGCCTGGCCGATCTTGCCGCCCTCGTAGCCCGCCTTGTACAACTCGCGCAGGACGATGGTGACGTCCGGGGTGTAGCCGTTCAGGTAGATCATGTCCGGCTTGGCCTTCAGGGCCGAGTCGATCTCCGAGCGGAACGAGGTCTTGTCCTTGTCGTAGATGACGCCGCCGAGCATCTCGGACCCGCCGGCTACCAGCACCTCGGTGAGCCGGGCCTGCGACGGCAGCGCGAACGGTGTCTGCGCCGCCAGCACGAACACCTTCTTGGAGCCGAGCGACAACAGGAACTCGCCGAGCTTGCCGATCTGCAGGTGGGTGTTCGGCTGGGTCCGGATCAGGTAGCCCTGGTGCGGCAGCTTGGTGATGGTGTCCGACCCCGACACGGTGGTCAGAAACACCTTGCTCTCCCAGCAGAGCGGCGCCACCGCTGTGGTCACCGACGAGGCCCAGGTGCCCATGATCGCCGAGACCTTGTCGACGTCGATCAGCTTGCGGGCGGCGCGCACCGCCGCGTCCGGGTTGGTCTGGGTGTCCTCGCCGGCGAGTTCGACCATGCGGCCGCGGATCCCGCCGGCGGCGTTGACGCGCTCGACCACGCCCTCGATGGCGCGCCGCATGGTCGGCCCATAAGAGCCGCCGGCGCCGGTGAGCGGGTTGAGCGCCCCGAGCCGGATCGGCCCGTTCTGGGCGCGGACGATGGACGGTGCCGCGAGTGCTGCGATCGTCGCGGCGGTTCCCGCCAGCACGGTGCGCCGCGACGGAATGCTGATGATGGACATGACCGCTCTCCCCAGGTTGTTCGGTTATGCTGCCTCACCGCCGAGGAACACCCGGCGAACTCCTGGATCGGCCGCCAACTCGGCGGCCGGCCCGGTCATGCTGTTGCGCCCGTCGACCAGGATGTAGCCGCGCGCGGCGATGGACAACGCCTGCAGCGCGTTCTGCTCGACCATGGCGATCGCCACGCCCTCGGCGTTGATGGCGACGATGGTCTCGAACAGCCGCTCGGCGGCGATCGGCGAGAGCCCGGCAGACGGCTCGTCGAGCAGCAGCATCGCCGGCTCGACCATCAGCGCCATCGCCATGGCCAGGATTTGGCGCTGCCCGCCGGACAGCGTGCGGGCCATCTGCCGGCGCTTCTCCGCCAGGACCGGAAAGCGCTCAAGGATCCGGTCGATGCGTTCGACGGTGCGGGTCGGATCGACATAGCCGCCCATCTCCAGGTTCTCGCGCACCGTCAGGGTGCCGAAGACGTTCTGTTCCTGGGGTACGAAGGCGAGGCCGAGGCGGGCGATCTCGCGCGGCTGCCGGCCGTGGATCGGCGCCCCGTTCAACGTGATCGAGCCGCGGCTCGGCTTCAGGATGCCGGCGATCGCCTTCAGCAGCGTCGACTTGCCGGCGCCGTTCGGGCCGATGATCGAAACGATCTCGCCGGGGTGCACCTCCAGATCGACGCCCTTGAGGATCTCGTCGGCGGCGGAGTAGCCGGCGACCACGCCGGAGGCGGTCAGGAGGCCCATCGACGTCGCCCCATGTAGGCGTCCTGCACCCGCTCGTCGGCGGCGACTTCAGCAAAGCTGCCCTGCGCCAGGTGGATGCCCTCGGCCATGACGATCACTGGGTCGCAGAGCCGAGCGATCATGTCCATGTGATGCTCGATCACCAGGAAGGTGATGCCCTCGGCGCACAGCGACTTGAGATGCTCGGCGATCTGGTTGGCGAGCGTCGGGTTGACGCCGGCGATCGGTTCGTCGAGCAGGATCAGCTTCGGCTCGGTCATCAGCGCGCGGCCGATCTCGAGAAGCTTTTTCTGGCCGCCGGACAGGTCCGAGGCCGGGTTGTTCAGCACATGGGCCAGGTTGAGCCGGCGGCCGATGGCGATCGCGCGGTCGCGCACCTCGTCCTCGCGCGCCACCTGGCCGCGGGTCCAGGCCAGCGCCTTCCAAAGCGTCTCGCCGGGCTGGCGCGCCCCGTACAGCATCAGGTTCTCCAGCACCGACAGGCGCGGGAAGCCGCGGGCGATCTGGAAGGTACGGACAAGGCCGGCCTGAGTGATCCGCTCCGGCCGCCAGCCGGTGATGTCGCGGCCGTCGAAGGTCACGCTGCCGGTGTCCGGCGGTACCAATCCGGTAACGCAGTGGAACAGCGTGGTCTTGCCGGCGCCGTTCGGGCCGATCAGCCCGGTGATCGTGCCGGGCTCGACGACCAAGTCCACGCCGGCCAGAGCCTGGACGCCGTAAAAGTTCCGATGCAGGTCGCGGACCACCAGGAGGCTCATGGATCGGAAGAGTAGCGCGATCTCGCTGCAACCCGAAGGCGGATTATCGGAGGACCATCGCTAGCCCATCCGGGGCGCCTCGGCGGTACGCAGGCTGCTCACCAGCATGCCCTTCAGCGTCTCGGCGGCCGGCGACAGTGTCGCGCCGCGGCGTTCCAGCAGCACCAGCCGCCGGGTCAGGCCGGGATCGGTCAGCGGCCGCGCCACCAGGCGACGCGACGCCATGCCCGCCATCACCATGCTGGGCACGATCCCGACCCCGATCCCAGCCTCCAGCAGGCCGATCAGGGTCGACAGATGCTGCACCTCGAGGCGCCAGCCCGGTCCGGCTGGAGGCTCGGCCATGTGGCTGTCCAGCAGCCGGCTGGTGCCGCTGCGCGAACCCAGCGCAATGACGGGCATCCCGGCCAGCGCCGACCATGGCACCGGACCGCCTTCGGCCAGCGGATGATCGTCGCGGCACGCCAGGACGAACGGGTCCTCGGCCAGCGGCGTGATGGCGAAATCCGGGTCCGG
>CAYNFA010000019.1:0-9098 GCA_964396345.1 uncultured Thalassobaculum sp. | reverse complement strand
CGCGAACTCGGCCTCGCCGCTGCGAACCCGTTGGGCGATCTCCCGCTCGGACTCGTCGAGCACCCGGACCGCGACGCCCGGATGGGCGTCGGCGAACCGCCGGAGCACCGGGGGCAGCACGAAGGTCGCGACCGAGATCAGGCTGGCGACGGTCAGGCGGCCGCCGGCGATGTCGATGAGTTCGCGGATATCGGACACCGTCCGGGCGAACTGCCGGACCAGATGCCGGGCCGACGGCAGGAAGCTGGTCCCCACCGCGGTCGGCGCCACGGTGCGGGTGGTCCGGTCGACCAGGCGCGCGCCGAGTGCCGCCTCCAGCTTCTTCAGGCGCTGCGTCAGCGCCGACTGAGTGAGAGTCAGCCGGGCGGCGGCGTCCTTAAAGCTCCCGCAGTCGACGATCCAGACGAACGCCTCGAGATCCCCGATCGACAGGTGGGATGACATTGTGAAGCAATCCTTATGAATAACGAAATTGATTGAAATTTACTGCACAATTCATGTGTGCGAAAGTCCCCGTCAAAGAACCATGGTCCGACGGCCTTCAAACCGGCAGCACGAGGGAGAAACAAGCGATGTCCAAGGGCACTTTGGTGGTGGTCGGCGCCGGCAACGCGGCGCTGTGCGCGGCGATCGCGGCGCGCGAGAACGGCGCCCGGGTCCTGATCCTGGAGGCCGCGCCCGAGCAGGAGAAGGGCGGCAACTCGTATTTCACCGCCGGCGGCTTCCGCTTCTGCCACACCGGTGTCGACGACGCCGCGACCGACGTGCTGATCGATCTTTCAGAGGCCGAGCGCGAACGGATCGTGCTGCCGGTGCACGACCGCAACACCTTCTACGACACCTTGATGAAGGTCACCCACCACCAGGCCGACGAGGAGTTGGCGTGGCGCCTGATCGACGGGTCGCGCCCCGGCATGGTCTGGCTGCGCAGCCACGGCATCCGGTTCATCCCGATGTTCGGCCGGCAGTCCTTCATGGTCGACGGCAAGCACCATTTCTACGGCGGCGTGAACATCGAGGCGGTCGGCGGCGGCGCCGGCCTGGTCGAGGCGGAAATTGCGCGGGCGCTAAAGCTCGGCTGCGAGATCCGCTACGCCACCGCCGCCACCCGGTTGATCCAGGACCGCCAGCGCCGGGTGACCGGCGTCGAGGTGCGCGGTCCCGACGGTTACGAAGAGATCCCGGCCGACGCCGTGATCCTGGCCTGTGGCGGCTTCGAGTCGAACCCGGAGATGCGCGCCCGCTACCTCGGCCCCGGCTGGGAACTCGCCCGGGTGCGCGGCACCCGTCACAACATGGGCGCCGGCATCCGGATGGCGCTGGACATCGGCGCCCGGCCGTTCGGCAACTGGTCGGGCTGCCATTCGGTCGGCTGGGACATCTCGGCGCCGCCCTACGGCGACTACGAGGTGCTCGACAACTTTCAGAAGCACTCCTACCCCTGGGGCGTCATGGTCAACCTGCGCGGCGAGCGCTTCGTCGACGAGGGAGAGGACCTGCGCAACCTCACCTACGTGAAGTTCGGCCGCGAGATCATGAAGCAGCCGCACCGCACTGCCGTGCAGATCTTCGACCAGAAGACCATCCCGCTGCTGCGCGACGAGTACCGCATCAAGCAGGTGACGAAGGTCACCGCCGGCAGCATCGCGGAACTGGCGGTCGCCCTCGAGATCCCGGCGGCAACGCTCACCGCCACCATCGAGGCGTTCAACGCCGCCTGCCGGCCGGGCGACTTCAACCCCTCGGTCCTCGACGGCGTCAGCACCACCGGACTTGCGCTCAACAAGACCAACTGGGCGCTGCCGATCGACCAGGGGCCGTTCGAGGCCTACGTCACCACCACCGGCGTCACCTTCACCTTCGGCGGCCTGCGCATCAACGAATTGGGCGAGGTGCAGGACGTCAGCGACCGCACGATCCCGGGGCTTTACGCCGCCGGCGAACTGGTCGGCGGGCTGTTCTACGAGAACTACCCCGGCGGCAGTGGCCTGATGTCCGGCACGGTGTTCGGCAAGCTGGCGGGCGAGAGCGCGGCGGAATTCGTCGGGCGGGGGTAGCGGGGGGAGCGCCTACGACTCCTGGGCCGTGGCGATCAACGCCCGTGCCGTCGCCTACAGCAGCGCCGTCGCCTCGTCTCCGGCGAGGATCGGCGACCACACGAACGCGCGTTGACGAGCAGTGACAGTTGCCCGGCCAGTTCGGCCGGGCGCTTCACGCCCAGCCTTGGAGATCTTTACCGGATAGAAGGGCGGCTATAGGCTTCAGCGTCGCAGGCTCGAAGGGTTAGATGCGAATCAGGCGCGCGACAGCCTCCGAAGCGGGCTAACGCGGTTTCGGGAGGTGCCCATGATCCGCAGCGCAACCCCGGAAGTCCTGGTCGTCGGCGCCGGGCCCACCGGGTTGTCGCTCGCGATCACGCTGCGCCGGCTGGGGATTGCGGTCCGCGTCGTCGACCGGGCGGGGCGGCCGAGCGCGGTGTCCAAGGCGCTGGCGATGTGGAGCGGCAGCCTCGAGGCCCTGCACGGCATGGAGGTCGTGGACGCGTTCCTGGCGGCCGGCCAGCGGCTGCGAGCGCTGTCGGTCGGGCAGGGCGGGCGGGAGCTGGCGTCGCTGCCGGTCGGCGCCGGGATCGACAGCCCGTACCCGTTCCCGCTGCTGCTGCCGCAGTCGCGCACCGAGGCGATCCTCGGCGCCCGCCTGGAGGCGCTCGGCGTCGCGGTCGAGCGCGGCGTCGAGCTGACCGGCCTGGCGCAGGATGCCGCCGGCGTCACCGCCGATCTCCGCCACGCCGACGGCCGGGTGGAGGCGGCGTCGGTCGGCTACCTGGTCGGCTGCGACGGGGCCCGCAGCGCGGTGCGCCACGCTCTCGGCGTCGCCTTCGAGGGCTACACCGAGCCGGGGGTGTACCTGCTCGGCGACGTCCGGGTCGACGGCGGCGACCTCGACCAGCGCAGCATCTACCTGCGCTGGAACCGCGGCGGCGCGGTGGCGCTGTTCCCGTTCGGCGACGCCGTGTGGCGGGTGTTCGCCGAGCGCGAGCCCGCAAGCGCGGCACCGGACGACGCTCCGCCGACGCTGGCGGAGCTGCAGGCGCATCTCGACCGCTTCGGTCCGCCGGGAATCCGGCTGCGCGACCCCGGCTGGCTGTCGGCGTTCCGCATCAACGAGCGGCTGGCGGCGCGCTACCGGGTCGGGCGCTGCTTCCTGGCCGGCGACGCCGCCCACATCCACAGCCCGGCCGGCGGCCAGGGCATGAACACCGGCATCCAGGACGCGGTGAATTTAGGCTGGAAGCTCGGATACGCGCTGCGGGGCGCCGGCGATACCGAGGTGCTGCTCGACAGCTACGAGCCGGAGCGCCGGCCGATCGCGCGCGCGGTCATCGACGGCTCGGCCCGGCGGCTGCACGTCGCCTTCCACCGCGGCGACGCCGCCCGCCTCGCCCGCAATCTGGCGGTCTCGGCGCTGGGGCGGATCCCGGCGGTCCAGCGCAAGCTGCAAGTCGACCTGTCGGAGACCGAGATCGTCTACCGCGACGGCCCGCTGGTGGCGCTCGGCGGCGCGCCGCGCAGGGCGGGGCGAACCCGGGTCGGCGGCCGGGCCCGCGACGCCCGGTTCCGCGATGCCGACGGTGCCGAGCGCCGGCTCTGGCCGGAGTTGTCGGCGCTGCGCCACTGCCTGCTGGTGTTCGAGGACGCCGGCCGGCCGATGCCGCTCGAGCGGGCGCTGGATCGCGCCGGCGACCGGGTGGCGGTGCTGCGGCTCGACCCGGCGCGCGATCCGGGCTTGGTGGCGCGGACCCGCTACCGCCAGCGCGGCCCCGGCTGGGTGCTGATCCGGCCGGACCAGGTGGTGGCCGCGCGCGGCACCGAGGCTGACCTGGCCCGGCTCGACCGCTACCTGGACGGCGCGGTGCGCGCCCGTCCGGACATTCCGCTTGACGAAGTTTAGTTCAAAAACTGAACTAAACTTTCAGGACATGACCGGAGCGTTTCCCATGACGAGCGCGGCTATCGCGCGGCTGATCGACGCGGCGGCGGCCGCCATCCGTGACCACGCCGAGGAGCTTGGCGCCCTCGACCGGGCGATCGGCGACGGCGATCACGGCCTCAACATGACCCGCGGCTTCGAGGCAATCGTCGAGCAGCGGGCGGCGCTGGCCGACCTGCCGATCGCCACGGCGCTGCAGAAGGCCGGCATGACGCTGGTGATGAAGGTCGGCGGGGCGTCCGGCCCGCTCTACGGCTCGCTGCTGATGGCGATGGGCAAGGCTGGCGAGGACGCGCCGCTGGCCGAGAGGCTGTCGGAGGGGGTCGACGCGGTCCGCAAGCGCGGCAAGTCCGGGCCCGGCGAGAAGACCATGCTGGACGTTCTGGTCCCGGTGCTGGAGGCGCTGCGGGTCGGCCCCGCGGACCCGGTCGCGGCGGCGCGCCGGGCGGCCGACGCCGGCCTCGAGGCCACCCGGGCGATGCTGGCGACCAAGGGCCGGGCGTCGTTCCTGGGTGAGCGCTCGGTCGGCCATCTCGACCCCGGGGCGCGGTCGTCGGCGTTGCTGGTGCACGCGGTCTGCGACGTCCTGGAGGGTCGGTCGTGACCGACACCGTCCTTCCCGGCAACGCCCTGCCCGACAACGTCGCCATCGTGATCGTCTCGCACTCGCCGGAGGTGGCGCGCGGGGCCGCCGACATGGTGCGCGAGATGGTCGGCGACGAGGTCCGGGTGGCGCATTGCGGCGGCAACCCGGCCGGCGGGCTCGGCACCGACGTCGCGGCCATCCTGGCGGCGATCGAGGCGGTCTACACACCGAAGGGGGTGGCGATCCTGGTCGACCTCGGCGGCGCCGAGACCAACAGCGAGATGGCGGTCGAGATGCTGCCCGAGGACATCCGCGCCAACGTGGCGATCTGCAACGCGCCGATCGTCGAGGGCGCGGTGATGGCGGCGACCGAGGCCGCCGGCGGCAGCAGCCTGGTCGAGGTCCGGGCCACCGCCGAGGAGTTCCGGTCGTGAGCGGCGGCGACGCTGCGGTTGGGCAGGCGCGGATCGACGATCCGACTGGCCTGCACGCCCGGCCGGCGGTCAAGCTCACCAAACTCGCCAAGGGCTTCGCGGCGGCGGTGGAGATCCGCGCCGGGGCGGATGGCGCGTGGGTGAACGCCAAGTCGCCGAACGCCGTGATGAAGCTGAAGGCCGGCCATGGCCAGACCCTGCACGTGCGGGCCGACGGCGACGACGCGGCGGCGGCGGTGGCCGCCCTGGTCGCCCTGGTGAAGCGCAATTTCGATGGCTGACGCCCCGGGCGAGCGGGCGATCGCCGGGATCACGGCGTCGGACGGGCTGGTCGCAGGGCCGCTCGTCGCCGACCGGCCGGCGCCGGCCGCCGACCGGGTCGCGGGCACCGCGCGGCGCGAAGGCGAGGTGCTGCGCGGCGCGCTGGAGCGGGCGGCCGGCGAGCTCGCCGACCTGGCCGGTCGCGGCGACGCGCTGGCGGCCGAGATCCTGGAGTTCCAGGTGGCGTTGATCGAGGATGACGATCTGGTCGGGCCGATCCTGTCGGCCGTCGCCGCGGGCGAGCCGGCGGACGCCGCCTGGCGGTTCGCGCTCGACCGCGAGATCGCCGAGTATCAGGCCGGCGGGGACGAGTACATGGCGGCGCGCGCGTCCGACCTGGCGGATCTCCGCGACCGGGTGCTGCGCGCCATCCACGGCGGCGACGCCGACGGACCGGCAGCCGGCGGCGCGGGCGGCATCCTGGTCGCCGACGACCTGAGCCCGTCGCGGTTCCTGGAGCTCGACTGGCGGCGGCTGGTCGGGGTGGCGCTCCGCACCGGCAGCCGGAACGGTCACGCCGCCATCCTGGCCCGCGCGCGCGGCGTGCCGATGGTGGTCGGCCTCGGCGGCGCGGCGGTCCTGCCGGACGGGGCGCCGGCGATCCTGGACGCCGAAGCCGGTCGGCTGGTGCTGTACCCTGGGGTCGAGGCCGAAGCCCGGTTGCGCGACGGGCGCACCCGGCGGGCGGCGTTGGCGCTCGAGGCGGACGGCGTGCTGGAGCGCCCGGCGGTCACCGCCGACGGCGAGCCCGTGGCGGTGCTGGTCAACGTCGACGATCCGGGCCTGCTCGACACGCTGCCGGTGGCGCGCTGCGACGGGGTCGGCCTGACCCGGACCGAGTTCCTGTTCGAGGGCGGCGCCCTGCCGGACGAGGAGCGGCAGCTGGCGGCCTACCGCCGGATCCTGGCCTGGGCGGGGGGAAGGCCGGTGACCATCCGCACCCTCGATGCCGGCGGCGACAAGCCGATCCGGGGGGTGACCGACGACGGCGAGAGCAACCCGTTCCTCGGGGTCCGCGGTGTCCGGCTGTCGTTCACCCGTCCCGCCCTGTTCCGCGCGCAGCTGCGCGCCCTGGCGCGCGCCGCGGCGCACGGGCCACTCAAGGTGATGGTGCCGATGGTGACCGTGCCGTCCGAGGTCGAGCGGGTCCGGGCCCTGCTGGCGGAGGTGATCGCCGGGCTGTCGGCCGACGGCGTGGCGCACGCCGTGCCGGAACTCGGCATGATGGTCGAGGTGCCGGCGGCGGCGCTCACCGCCGGGGATTTCGACGTCGATTTCTACTCGATCGGCTCCAACGACCTGGTGCAGTACGCGACCGCCTGCGCCCGCGACAACCCGGCGCTGATCGCGCTGTCGGACCCAGCCAACCCGGCGGTCCTGGAACTCATCGGCCGCACCGTCGAGGCGGCGCGGCGGCGCGGCGTCGAGGTCTCGCTGTGCGGCGACATGGCGTCCGAGCCGACCATGGTGCCGCTGCTGCTGGAGCGCGGCCTGCGAACGCTTTCGGTGGCGCCGGCGCAGATCGGCCGCGTCAAGCTGGCGATCGCCGCCTGGCGCCGGGGGGCGGCGGCGTGACCGAGGCGGGGGATGGCCCGGTCGCGGCCTACAAGCGCCTGCTGCGGGCCTATCTCGACCGCCGTCCGTCCGGCACCCGCCAGCGCCTCGCGGCCGCGCTCGGCACCCACAAGAGCTTCGTCTCGCAGATCACCAACCCCGCCTACCGGGTGCCGTTGCCGGCCCAGCACGTTGCGAGGATCATGGCGATCTGCCGGTTCTCGCCGGAGGAGCGTGAGGCGTTCCTGGCCGCCTGGCGCGCCGCCCATCCGGAACAGCCGTCCGGCCCCGAGTCGTCCGGCCCCGAGTCGTCCGGCCCCGAGTCGTCCGGCCCCGAGTCGTCCGACGACGGCGTCGTGCGGATCGAGGTGCCGGAGTTCGGCGATCCGGCGCGGCGCCGCGAGGTGGCCGAGCTGATCCGCGACATGGCCGAGCGCATCATCGCGCTCGCCGAGCGCGCCACGACGACCCCGGAGCGGGGCAGGGAGGAAACCACATGAAGAAGCTCATCGACGGCGTTGACAGCGTGCTGAGCCAGAGCCTGACCGGCTTCGCCGCCGCCCACCGGGATCTGGTGCGGGTCAGCCTGGACCCGAAATACGTGGTGCGGGCCGGCGGCCCGGCGACCGGCAAGGTCGCGCTGGTGTCCGGCGGCGGCTCTGGCCACGAACCGCTGCACGCCGGCTTCGTCGGCCCGGGCATGCTGCACGCCGCCTGTCCGGGCGAGGTGTTCACCTCGCCGACCCCGGACCAGATGCTGGCGGCCGCCGAGGCGGTCGACGGCGGGGCCGGCATCCTGTTCATCGTCAAGAACTACGCCGGCGACGTCATGAACTTCGAGATGGCGGCCGAGATGATGGCGGGGCCGTGCGCGACGGTGATGACCAACGACGACGTGGCGGTCGAGGATTCGACCTACACCCAGGGCCGGCGCGGGGTCGCCGGCACCGTCGTGGTCGAGAAGATCGTCGGCGCCGCCGCCGAGGCCGGTGCCGGCCTCGCCGACTGCAAGGCGCTCGGCGACCGGGTGAACGCCGCCACCGGATCGATGGGCGTGGCGCTGTCCAGCTGCACGGTCCCGGCCGCCGGCCAGCCGACTTTCACGCTGGCCGACAACGAGATGGAGATGGGGGTCGGGATCCACGGCGAGCCGGGCCGCCGCCGGGTCCCGCTCGCAACCGCGGACGCGATCGCCGCCGAGATGGTCGGCGCGATCTGCGACGCCACCGCGCCGCGCCGCGGCGATGCGGTGCTGCTGTTCGTAAACGGGATGGGCGGCACGCCGCTGATGGAACTCTACCTGATGTACGAGGCGGCCGCCCGGCACTGCGCCGACCGCGGGCTGGTGATCGCCCGCTCGCTGGTCGGGAACCACTGCACGTCGCTGGAGATGGCGGGCTGCTCGATCACCGTGACCCGAATGGACGACGGGATGTTGGCGCACTGGGATGCGCCGGTGCGGACCGCCGCCCTGCGCTGGGGTGTCTGACCGGCGGCGTGGCCTCCCGGCCGCTGGCGGTCAGCGGTCGCCGTCGCGGTCGGTATCCAGGAACCGCCGGAGTTCCTCGAGCAGCGGCAGCGCGCCGGCGATCCGGTCCGGCGCAAAGGCGTCGGCCACCCGCGCCAGGTCCGGGCCGACCGCCGCGATCGCCGACTCGCGGAAGCTCCGCCCGGCGTCGGTGATCCACACGCGCTTGCTGCGCCCGTCGTCCGGGTTCGGCCTGGTCTCGACCAGACCGGCGCGCTCCAGCACCAGGAGGGTGTGGCTCATGGTCGTCTTGGGGACCTGGAACGCGCGCGCCAGCGCCAGCGGCGTGCGCCCGTCCGCCACCCGGACCAGATGGTTCAGGACCGAGAAGTGCGGCAGCAGGAAGCCGCGCGGCAGCCGCGCCTCGAACAGGTTGCGGCTCAACTGCTCGATGATCCCGATCTCGGTGAACAGCCGGAAGCAGTCGGTCAGGTCGCGGTCAGGCATTCAGGAGCCGGCTCTGGAGCGGCCAGCGCGGCGTGCGCGGGACCGTGGGACCATAGCCGAGCCGGCCCAGCATTTGAACCGTCCGGCCAGGCGTGGTCAGCAGCTCGTGCGCGCGTCCGTGGGCCTCCGCCATCTCCGGGAACTCCTGCAGGCACTGGCTGACCGGGTGAAGGGCGAGGCCGCGCGCCGTCGTCGCGAGGTTCAGGCGCAACCATCGCCGCCCGGCCTCGACCTGGCC
>CAYNFA010000018.1:0-17009 GCA_964396345.1 uncultured Thalassobaculum sp. | reverse complement strand
CGGCCGGCCGGCCGCTCCTCCATCGGGAAGTGGTTGTAGAAGACGTGCTCGTACGCCTCCTCGTTCTTGATCCGGGCGAAATGCTTGGAGATCACGCCGAAGCGCCGCGGATCGACGCCGATCATGTCGACCGAGGGTTCGCCGTCGACGATCCAGTTGGCGAGCTGCCAGCCGGCGCCGCCGGCCGCGGTCACGCCGAAGCTGTGGCCCTCCGACAGCCAGAAGTTCGGCAGCCCGAAGGCCGGGCCGACCATGGGGTTGCCGTCGGGCGTGTAGGAGATCGGGCCGTTGACGATGTCCTTGATGCCGGCGTTGGCGAACGACGGGACCCGGTTGATGCAGCCGTCGACATGCGGCATCAGCCGCTCCAGGTCGCCGGGGAACAGGTCCTTCTCGAAGCTCGGCGGCACGCCGTCGACGAAGCACGCTGGCGCACCCTTTTCGTAGGGACCAAGGATCCAGCCCATGCGCTCCTCGCGCAGGTAATACTGGCAGTCGGATTCCCGCAGGATCGGCAACTCGGCGTGGCCGGCGTCGCGGTAGGCCTTCAGGGCCGGGTCCACGTCGGTGACGATGTACTGGTGCTCGACCGGGATCACCGGGATCTGCAACCCGACCATGCGGGCGGTCTGGCGGGCGTAGTTGCCGGTCGCGCAGACCACGTGCTCGCAGCGGATCGAGCCGCCGGCGGTCTTGACGACCCATTCGTTGCCCTCGCGCTCGATTCCGGTCACCGGGGTCTGCTGATGGATGGTGGCGCCGTGCATCCGGGCGCCCTTGGCGAGCGCCATGGTGACGTCGACCGGCGCGATGTGGCCGTCGGTCGGGTGCCAGAGCGCGCCGACCAGCCCGTCGGCGTTGATCAGCGGCCACAGCCTGCGAACCTCGTCGACGCCGATCAAGTGACATTCGACGCCGATGGTCTCGGCGGTGCACTGGTAGTTGCGGTACTCGTCCATCCGGTCGCGGTTGGTCGCGAGCCGCAAATTGCCGGTCGGGTGCAGCCCGACCGCCTGCCCGGTCTCGGCCTCCAGCTTCTTGTAGAGCTCGACCGAGTACTGGTGGAGCTGGCCGACCGAGTAGCTCATGTTGAACAGCGGCAGCAGGCCGGCGGCGTGCCAGGTCGAGCCGGCGGTCAGTTCGGTGCGCTCCAGCAGCACCACGTCCGACCAGCCGCGCTTGACGAGGTGATACAGCGCGCTCACGCCGACGACGCCGCCGCCGATCACCACGACCCGAGCCGTATCCTTCATGTCCTAATCTCCCGGCGCCGGTTCCGCGCGGCCGAGAGCCACGCCCGAGACACCGCCGCGCGCCGATAAGAGTGCCGAAATCCGCCGCCGCCCCGTGCCGATAGGCGACCGACCGGTGTCGCATTCAGCGCAAAGCGGGAGGGCCGATCGACAGGACGTCGTTATGCGCCGCCACACACCGGGTACAGCGGCAGCGCTGTTGATCTAGGCCTGGACAAAATCGCGGCCTGGCACTACCGCCGCCCTGGTCGGGTTCACCACCATCGAATTGCTTCGTTGGCGCAACGAGCGGCCGCGCGGCGTCTGCTGAAAATCGACACAGAAATGAGAACTGTTTCGGAATTTTCGGGCGGCGCTGGACAAAGCTGGACTCACGCCCCAATTATCAAATGAAGTCTGCCTGGAGGCGGTCATGTATCGCGACAATTCCCTGGTCCCTAAAGAGGCTATCCGCCTCGCCGCGCTCGGCCTGCTCGCTGAGGGAGAGCGACCGTACGGCGACCTCGCTCGCGAGGTGAGGGAATTTGCGTCTCGGATCGTCGGGCCATCGCTCGACCTGCTCGGCACCTCGATCGAGTTGCTGCGGTTCGAGGGGCTGATCGAGTCGGTCGGCGGTCGCGGCATGGAGGACAACGCGGTGGTTCGGCTCACCGCCAACGGCCGCGCCGCGTTGATCGACTACCTGACCTCGACCATGCGGCCGGGGATCTCGGACCTGAACAAGCTCGTCCTCGCCCTGAAGCTGCGCTTTATCGACCTGCTGTCGGCTGAGGATCGGGCCGAACAGATCGCTGCCCTGGAAACGATGTACGCTGGCGAAAAAGCCCGGCTCGAGGACCTATGTGCCCGCACCGGGAGCGAGGCCGGACTGCTGTCCGACTGGCTTGACCTCGAGATCGACCAAGTCAACCGCCGCATCTCGTGGTGCCGGGGTTTGATCGCGTTCTGAAGCGTCTACCGCTGGCGCGCTCAGGCGGCGCCGGTGTTTGCCTGGACGTGCACAGACGATCGGCTGGGAAGCGCGATCCTAACGAAGTTGGCAATCCAGTCGGCCATGGCTCCGTGATCCAGCGGGCAAGCCAGTGAGGCTTTGCCGCGAGCGTAGACCTCCTCGCCGGCCCGCTCGCGCCGCATATCGAGCAGCCTGTCAACGGTCGGGACGTTCATTTCCGGATGCCCCTGGAACGTCAGAATCCGGTCGCCGATGCGCAGCATGGCGTTCGGGCAGAACTCGCTGGACGCCAGCACGATCGCGCCATCGGGTGGCCGCACCACTTGGTCCTGGTGGCTGACCAGAACATTCACCGCGTCCGGCCCGCCCACCATCCACGGCTCGCGGCCAGAGAGAACGTGCGCATGGACTCCAAGCCCCCAGCCGCGCTCGGATTTCCGGACCTCGCCGCCGAGCGCCTGGGCGATCAGTTGGTGCCCGAAGCACCCGCCGATAAGGACCTTGCCCGCCCCGGCCGCCCGGCGCACGAACGCCTCGGCGCCGCGGATCCACGGCAGTTCCTCGTAGACCCCGTGGGGACTACCCGAGAAAATATAGACATCGTGATCGTCGACGCTTGCCGGCAACTCGCCGTCCACGACCTCAAGCGAAGCGAACGTTGCCTCCGGCAGCCTGGACGCTAGCAGCGCCCGGAAGCTGTCCTCGTAGGGCGGCATAACATCGGCCAGTGCCTCGGCCACGCGCCCGCACACCATCACGCAAACCCGCATGCCGGTCTCTATCTCCCTCACAGCAGATGCTGGCCGCCGGTGACGAAGATCTCAGCCCCCGTCACGTAGGAGCTGTCTTCGGAACAAAGGTAGTAGATGGTCGACGCCACGTCCTTGGGTTCACCGAGGCGATGCAGCGGGATCCGCGGAATCAGCACTTCGGTCTCCGGCGACAGCATGGCGGTCTCGATCTCGCCCGGCGCCACCGCGTTCACCCGCACGCCGAGTTCAGCGAATTCATACGCCATTTCCCTCGTCAGGGCGGAAAGCGCGGCCTTCGAGGTCGAGTACGCCGATCCCGCGAACGGGTGGATGGCGTGCCCGGCGATCGATGTGATGTTGACGATCGCGCCCTTGCCGCGGTGCAGGGAGGCTCCGAAGCCCCGCGCCAACTTGAGTGGCGCGAAAAAGTTCAGCTCGAACACCTGGCGCCAGGCGTCCAGGTCACCGTTGAGGCAGCCGAGTCGCTCCTTGTAGGGCGTCTTGGGCGACCAGCCGGCGTTGTTGACCAGGGCGTGCAACGGCCGGCCGTCGAGCCAATGGTTGGCCTCGGTGACGAAGCTGTCGAGGCTGTCGGCATCGCCGAGATCGGCGGTGATGTGGTAGGCGCGGTCGGGATCCATCCGGCATTCCGGCGGCGGCGCGTCGCGCGAGCAGGTCAGCACCCGCCAGCCACGCCGCAGAAAGAACGCCACAGTGGAATGGCCAATGCCACGGCTGGCGCCGGTGAGGAGGAGAAGCTTGCCTTCATCAGACATGATCCGGACGATACCCGAGGCGGCGACGCGGCGGAAGGCTCTGCCGAACCCCCGCGGCGTCGCCGAATTGGTCGCCGCGTGAACACTCCGGGCCTGGGCCTCAGCGGACGCTGGCCACCCGGAACGTCCTCATTTCGCCGTCGTGCTCGGTGATCGAGACGTACTCGCCCTCGACGAAGCGGTGCCGGTCGAAGCGAAAGATCGGATCGTCGTGATCGTCATCCTCGCCCGGGTAGTCGTAGTGAAACATCCAGCGCTGCCCGCGAGTGTGCAGCAGCATCCCTTCCTCGTCCGGCTGGCCTGCCCAGAACCGGCGGACGGTACAGTCCGCCTTGACCCGCGACCAGACGTCCAGATCCAGGGTCCCGTCGGCAGTCAGAGGCGCCTTGAACTCGTACCCCCGCGCCGGGCTGCCTTCGGGAAATTCGGCATTCCGCGCCAGTTCGAGCCGGATGGTCTTCAACGGCATTGTCAATCCTCCTTGTGGACTCGACCGGCCTCCTTGTGGGCTCGACCGGCCGCGATCAACGCGCGAGCATCATGGTGATGGCACCACCGGTCAGGGCATCGTCGGTCACCCCACCCATCACGAACTCACGCAGCCGGCTGTGGCTGTAGGCCCCGAGCAGGATCATGTCGGCGTTGGTCGTCACCGCTTCGGCCTCCAAGGTCGCGGCAACTCCCTCGCGGGACACCTTGACCCGGCGACCGGTCGCCGCGATGCCCCACAGGGTGAGAGTGTGAACCAGTTCGTCCGGGGTTTCAGAGCTTTTGCCGTTGTCGTCGACAACGACGACCGTCACCGCGTCGGCACTGGCCAGCATCGGCATCGCCATCGCCACGGCGCGCGCCGCCTCGGCCGAACCGTTCCAGCCGATCAGCACGCGGCGGCCGACATCGCCGGCCGGCGCCGAGCCAGCCAGCAGGACCGGCCGGCCGGAATCAAGCATCGCCACCTCGACGAGGCCGGCACGCTCCTGGCCATCATCGGCCTCGGTCCGCGCGAAGACCGTCAGATCGGCGACGCGGGCCGGTCGGGCAATCGCCCCCGGCAGCGCCGCCGTCACCGCCGAGAATGAGGCGGACGGACGGCTCGACGCCCCGTCGTCAGAGATACCGCTGGCCTCGCGCCAACTGGCGTAGGTCGCCCGTGCCGCCTTCTCGCGCGCCACCGACTGCGCCTCGGCGGCTTCCACGACGCTGTCGATCATGGCGGCGTTGAAGCCCTCTCCGACCAGCGGAATCATGTCGCGGGGATCACGACGGAACAGCATCGCGTCGATATGCGCGCCGCGCCGCCGCGCCACGTTGGTGGCCAGGTCCAGCGCCGGACGGTCGCCGGCGTCGCCGAGCAGCGGCACCAAAATCCTCTTCATGTCGCATCCTCCACGGTTCGACGTGGGCTTCCCTCCCACGACAGTGATCACTAGGCACCGGGCACGCCCGCCGGGCATTGAGCCATGTCAACGGCCCCGGGCCGCCGCGATCACGACAGCGGCGAGATCGGCGACCGGCCGGCCGGCGTCCAAGCGCAGCCAGTCCTGGGGGGCGGAGATGCTCTCGGCCTGCCGGTCGACAATGTCGCTGGTCGCATCGGAAGCGTCGCCGGTGCGAGCCGACACCCGGGCGCGGGCCTGGTGCGCCGGCAGTTCCAGCCAGACCCCTAGAAATCCGGCGCCGGCCAGGCGGGCGGTCGCGGCGACGGCATCGCGATCCTGGGGCCTGCCATAGACCGCGTCCGCCACCGCGGAGGCGCCGAGCCTCGCCAGACGGCGGGCTCGGCGGTGGATGGTCGCAAACACCCGCCGGCTCACGACGGGCTCGTATGCCTCCGCGGGCAGCCGGTCGGTCTCCTCTGCGCCGAACATTCGCTTGCGGATCACATCCGACCGCAGCACCACCGCTCCGGGCGCCCGCCCGACCTCGGCGGCCACCGCCCGCGCCAAGGTGCTCTTGCCGGTTCCCGATATGCCACCGATCGCCAGCACCACCGGCGGCACGGTGTCGAGATAGCCGCGCGCCTCCTGCAGATAGCGCCGGGCATCCTCGGCGCGATCCCGGTCCAGGCCGTGCTGGGTGGCGGCGGTGGCCCCGACATGGGCGCGTACAGCCGCCCGCATGGACAGGAACAACGGCAGCGCGGCGGCCGCGTCGTTGTCGCCGGATGCGGACAGCCAGCCATTCCAGACCCGGTTGGCGCCCGCTGCCAAGCCGCGATGGCGGAGGTCCATCAGCAGGAACGCCAGGTCGTAAGCGACATCGACCGTGGCGAGATCCTCGTCGAATTCCAGGGCGTCGAAGAGCACGGGATGGCCGTCCTCGGCCCGAAAGACGTTGCGCAGGTGCAGGTCGCCGTGGCAGCGCCGCACCCGCCCGCGTCGTCCGCGCGCGTCCAGTCTCGCGCCAAGCTCGCCCGCCACGACCGCGGTGCGCGCCACCAGATCGCTTGCCGCCTCGGCGTCGAGCACGGCCGGAACCCCGGCCAGCAGGCCGGCACGGTTGATCGCCAGCACATCCTGGACCCTCCGCGAGCCGGGGCGCGACCGCCGACGGGGCGCCGCCGCGTGTGCCGCGGCGACGGCCGCGGCCAACGCATCAAGGTCGCGGTCGGCAAGCCGCCCGGTCTCTGCCAGACGGTCGAACAGCGCCTCACCGTCGAACCGGCGCATCACCACGACCGGCTCAACCAGACGCTCACCCTTGACGCTCGGCGCGTCTGGCCCGCGCAGCCGCCAGCGTCCGTCACGACCCACCACCACCGCGCCGACGCCTAGATAGAGGTCGGGGGCGGTTCGGCGGTTGATCTCCACCTCGCGCCGGCAGATCCGCCGCCGCCGGGCAAGCGTCGACAGGTCCATGTAGGGAAGCGCTACCGGCTTCTTGATTTTGTAGGCGCGGTCGCCGGCCAGGATGACCACCGCGCCGTGGGTCTCGATCGGACCCTCGATCCGTTCGACCGAGCCGCCCAGGCCATGGGTAGCGGGATCGGCCAGGAACGCCGTCAGGAGATCCAGGCGGCTCCCGCCGGGGTCGTCAGACGAGGCCATGGCGGCTGCCCGGTCGATGCGCGGTCGACCGTTCCTCTGGCAGTTGTTCAGGTTCCTCGTGGATCAACACCTCCACGCTGGGGAAGGCCGCGCAGACGGCGCGCTCGACATCGTCGACGATGCGGTGGGCGTGGTCGACGGTCAACCCGCCGTCCACCACCAGGATCATCTGGATGAAGGTGTCGGTTCCCGACCGACGTGTACGCAGGTCTCGCACCGCCCTGACCTCCGGATGCTCGAGAGCGATCCGGCGTATCCGGTCGCGCTCGCCGTCGGGAAGTTCCCGATCCATCAGGAGGTCGACGGCGTCACGGCCGATGACGAAGGCGCTGCGCGCCATCCATACCGCGATCGCCCCGGCAATGATCGGGTCGAGCCAGATCCAACCGGCCCCGCCGGCGATCAGGAACGAGGCGATCACGCCGATGTTGACCACCAGGTCGGCGCTGTAATGCGCCCGATCGGCGGTGATCGCCGGCGAGCCGGTGCGTCGAATCACCCGGGTCTGCACGGCGACCAGCGACAGGCTCAGCAGGATCGCGAACACGGTCGTCAAGATACCGACCCATTCGTGGCGGATGGGCGCGGGGTCGACGAGCCGCCGCGCGCACTCCACGAGCACCAGGGCCGCCGATCCGCCGATAAACGCCGCCTGACTGAGAGCTGCCACCGATTCCGCCTTGCCGTGCCCCCACCGGTGCTCCTGGTCGGCCGGCTTCGCCGCCTTCTGCACCGCGAGCAGGGTGACCAGCGACATGCCGGCGTCGAGCAGGGAGTCGACCAGGCTCGACAGCATCGCCACCGAGTCGGTGGTCCACCAAGCACCGGTCTTGGCGACGATCAGGATCGAGGCGACGGCCGTCGCCGCGATCGCCGCATGCCGGGTGAGGCGCGCAACCTCCGGCGCCTGCCCGATCGGATCGAGCGCCGTCGCCAGGTCCGATCTCAGGGGAACAACCGCTGGACCGTCCATGCCGCCCCGTCGCTGGCTCTGGAGAACGCGAACCGATCGTGCAGCCGGAATTCGCCGTCCTGCCAGAACTCAATCCGCATCGGCGTCAGACGGTATCCAGACCAGTACGCCGGACGCGGCACGTCACGGTTCTGATACTCGGCGTCGAAGCGCGCCACCGCCGCCAGCAGGGTCGGCCGATCGGCGAGCGGCCGTGACTGCTGCGACGCCCAGGCGCCGATGCGGCTGCCACGCGGCCGGCTCGCGTAGTACTCGTCGGCCTCAAGGTCTGACACGCTAATCACCGGCCCCTCGACGCGAACCTGCCGGCGCAGCGACTTCCAGTGGAAGCACAAGGCAGCGAACGGGTTGACCTCGAGCTGCCGACCCTTCTGGCTCTCGGTGTTGGTGTAGAACGCGAAGCCCCGCGCGTCGACTTCCTTCAGCAGGACGGTCCGGGCCGACGGACGGCCATCGGAATCCGCGGTCGCCAGGGTCATGGCGTTGGCGTCGTTCACCTCGGAAGCCCCGGCCTCGCTCAGCCATCGCGAAAACTGTTCGAACGGATCGTCGGTCTCTGGCTCGAACATGACTGCTTTCCTCCACACCACGAACGCCGGATTCTTGCCGTGTCCCGGCCATATTCCGCGTGCCCAGTAGCCTCTGAAGCGGCGATCCGCAAGCAGGGAACCGCCGCGCGACGTTGACGTTGCGACGGAATAGTCGGGGACGTTGCGACGGAATAGTCGGGATCGCGCGTTTGATCCGTGACCTGGATCAACGCGTCGGCGCCCTGGGAAGGGAATGTGGCATGCGATGCCGCGCCCCAGGTCCCGGGAGTCGGCTCTCGGGAGGCGGGACGCGCCCCGTCGGGGCGCTTTGGAAAGGACGGGACGACAATGATTCGCAAGATGGCCGTGATGACGGTGCTGGCCGTGGGATTGGCGGCGTGCAGCAACGCCGGACCGAAGCAGACCGGCGGCACGCTGCTCGGCGGCATCGGCGGCGCGGTCGCCGGCGCACAGTTCGGCCAGGGGACCGGCCGGCTGGCCGCGGTGGCCGCCGGCACGCTGCTTGGCGCCCTGGTGGGCAGCGAAGTCGGTTCCTCGCTCGACAACGCCGACAAGGCGGCGATGGCCCGGACCACCCAGACGACCCTGGAGAGCGCGCCGTCAGGAACCAGTTCGACGTGGCGCAACCCGGATTCGGGCCACCATGGCACCGTCACCCCGACCAGCACCTACCAAAGCAGCAACGGTCAGTATTGTCGGGAATTCTCCCAGACGGTTAACATCGGCGGTCGCAGCGAGGAGGCGTATGGTACCGCATGCCGACAGCCGGACGGCTCCTGGCAGATCGTGAACTGAGCGTCGGCGGCAACGCCGGCGCGAAACCGGCCTATTCCGTTGGAGACGCGTGTCCGTGAGCGACCCCTACAAGACCCTCGGGGTCGCCCGGACGGCGGATCAGGCCGAGATCAAGTCCGCCTATCGAAAGCTGGTGAAGAAGTATCACCCGGACCTCAATCCGGGTGATACCGACGTCGAACGCCGCTTCAAGGAACTGAGCGCGGCCTACGATGTGCTCGGCGACCCGGCGAAGCGCGCCCGCTACGACCGCGGGGAGATCGATCCCGACGGCAGGAGCCGATCCGCCGGGGGCGGGTTCTGGCGCAACTGGAAACGCGGGTCCGGCGCCGGGCCCGGCAGCGCCGACGGCGGCCCCCGCTTCGACTTCGGCAACGAGTTCGATTCCGAACCCGACCCGATGGATGAGATCCTGAAGGCTTGGCGCAACGCCAAGGCACGCCAGGACGGCGGCGACGCGGCCGGGGCCGGCGAGGCGGCGGCGCGGACGGCCCAGCGCCGATCGCCCCAGGACCAGCGCTACCGCCTGAAGGTCCCGTTTGTGGAAGCCGCGGGCGGCATCAAGAAGCGGGTGACGCTGTCCGACGGCAAGGTCATCAACCTGAGCATTCCCGCCGGCACCGAGGACGGCGCGACCTTGCGGCTCAAGGGCCAGGGCAAGCCCGCCTCGGGCGGCAAGCCGGCCGGCGACGCCTATCTCGAACTCCAGGTCGAGCCGCACGCGTTTTTCCGGCGCGAGGGCCAGGACATCCGGCTGGACCTGCCGGTAACCCTCAAGGAAGCGGTGCTCGGCGCGTCGGTGACGGTTCCGACCATCCACGGCAACGTGACCCTGAAGATCCCAAAGGGCGCCAACGCCGGGCAGGTGCTGCGGCTGCGCGGCAAGGGCGTGCCGGCGGCCGGCGTCGAACCGGCTGGCGACCAGTATGTCGAGTTGACGGTGGTGCTGCCCGTCGACCCGGACCCGGAGTTGGAAGCCTTCGTGGACTCCTGGACCCCGTCCGCACCCCAGAACCCGCGCCACAAGATGGGCGTGTAGGTGCCTGCGGGATCAGGACCGGGAGTTTCTTGGCGATCCCGGGGTCGGCGAACCCTGCGGCAATTTGATCACCGCGGACCCGTCCGCCGGCATGTCCTGGCTCAACAAATCGGCGATCGGCAGGCCGAGGATCCGCTGCTCGGCCTCGAACAACTGGCCGAGCCGGTCGGCCAGCCGACCAGTGCCAGCGTCGAGCTTGCGTGCCGCCCGACGCAGGGCCGGGTCAGCGTCGGTCCTGATATCCAGGCCAAGGGTCAGGTCGAGGTCGCGGGCGAGATCCGCCAGCGTGGTGGTGTGCAGGTCGCGGATCAGCGCGAAACCGCCATCGTCGGTCAACACCAGGTAGGCCTTCTGCCGCAACGCCTCGATCAGGCGGTCGCGCTCATCCATCGGCAGCGCCCGGACCAGATCGTCGGTTGACACGCCGTCGCGCGGCCGAGCCGCCAGCGCCGCGAGCAACACCACGGCGGCTTCCAACCGCCGCGCCGGGTCCAGGCGAACGTCGATCCCGTGAGCCCGCGCGTTCCGCCATTCCGGGAACGACGCGGCGAACACCGCGCCGATGATCACCACCGTCCACGACAGATACATCCAGATCAGGAAGATCGGAAACACCGCCAGCGCACCGTAGATCGTCTGGTAGCTCGGAAAGCTGATGATGTAGAGCCGGAAGGCCCACTTCAGGACCTCCAGGGCGACGCCGGCGACAAGCCCGCCCATCGCCGCGTCGCGCAGCAGCACCGGCCGTGCCGGAACCAGGGCGAACATCACCGTGAACGCCAAGGTCTGCAGCGCCGCCGCCACCACCCGGCCGCCAAATCCCCAGCCCTGCACCTCCAGCGGGATGGTCACGTAGGCGGCGCTCTCCCCCGCGAACTCGCCGATCCGGTCGAACACCCCGGTGGTCAGCGAGAAGCTGGCGCCGAGCAGGACCGGTCCGAGGGTCAGGAGCGTCCAGAAGATCAGCAGGCGGGTCATGATCGGGCGTTCGCGCTCGACCCGCCAGATCGTGTTGAAGACCGCTTCGACGGTAGACAGAAGCAGCACCGCCGACACACCAAGCGCGACCACCCCGACCGTCGTGAGGTTGGTGGCGTTGCGCATGAACTCTGTCATGTGCGACCGGACGACCGACCCCACCTCCGGCACCAGGTTCTCGAACAGCAGGATCTCGATGCGGTCCTGGATGGCCTGGAACGCCGGGAAGGCCGAGAAAATCGAGAACGCGATCGTCATCAGCGGCACCAGTGCCAGAAGCGTGGTGAAGGTGAGCGCGCCCGATGCCTGCAGGCCGCCGTCGCGGTAGAACCGGCGCAGCGCGTAGATCATGTAGGCGCCGACGATTCGCGCCAAGCGGACGGGCCGTGTGCGCGCGACCTCCCGCAGCCATGTCATCAAGGCATTCATACTGATCAATATAGCACGCCCCGACGCAGAGACCGCGCCGGCCGCGCACGCTGCCCGTTTGCTTGCGGGGTCCGGGTGTTCGTGTAGGATGCCGCGCTTAACGAAGATTCCGGCGCGTACGAGGACAGGATGGCCGACGATCCCCGCATCATGGTGGGCAAACGGGGTCTGATCATGGGGGTGGCCAACGATCGGTCGATCGCCTGGGGTATCGCCAAGGCGGCCGCCGATCAGGGCGCACAGCTGGCCTTCACCTATCAGGGCGAGGCGCTGGAGAAGCGAGTCCGCCCGCTGGCCGAGCAGGTCGGATCGTCCCTGATCGAGCCCTGCGACGTCACCGAGGATGGCAGCATCGATCGGGTGTTCGAGCGGGTCGGGGCGGCCTGGGGCGGGCTGGACTTCGTGGTCCACGCCATCGCTTACTCCGACAAGGAGGAACTGAAGGGCAAGTACCTTGCCACCTCGCGGGACAACTTCCTGCGCACGCTCGATATTTCCTGCTACTCGTTCACCGCCGTCGCCAAGCGCGCCGCCGACCTCATGCCGTCGGGCGGCAGTATGCTGACCCTGACCTACTACGGCGCCGAGCGCGTGATGCCGCACTACAACGTCATGGGCGTGGCCAAGGCGGCGCTCGAGGCCAGCGTGCGGTACCTGGCGGTCGACCTGGGCGGTCAGGGGGTGCGGGTGAACGGGCTTTCGGCGGGGCCGATGAAGACGCTGGCGGCGTCCGGAATCGGCGATTTCCGCTACATTTTGAAGTGGAACCAATACAACTCGCCGCTGCGTCGCAACGTCACCCTGGACGACGTCGGCGGGGCCGGCCTGTACCTCGTCTCCGACCTGTCGTCCGGCGTGACCGGCGAGGTCCACCACGTGGATTGCGGCTACAACATCGTCGGCATGAAGGCCGTCGACGCCCCCGACATCGCGACCGTCTGACCGTCAGGGGGCCGCCATGGCGAGCAACGCGTTCGGCACCCTGTTCCGGGTCACCACCTGGGGCGAGAGCCACGGCGAGGCGATCGGCTGCGTGGTCGACGGCGCGCCGCCGCGCATCCCGCTGACCGAGGCCGACATCCAGCACGACCTGGACCGCCGCCGGCCCGGCCAGTCGCGCCACACCACCCAGCGCCGCGAACCCGACGAGGTGAAGATCCTCTCGGGGGTGTTCGAGGGCGAGACCACTGGCACTCCGATCTCCCTGGTGATCGAGAACCAGGACCAGCGTTCGAAGGATTACGGCGAGATCAAGGACCGCTACCGGCCAGGCCACGCCGACTACACCTACGATGCCAAATACGGAATTCGCGACTATCGTGGCGGCGGCCGGTCGTCGGCGCGCGAGACGGCGATGCGCGTGGCCGCCGGCGCGATCGCCCGCAAGGCCCTCGCCCGCCGCCTCGGCAATGCCTTCGGCGTGCGCGCCGCACTGGTGCAGGTGGGCCCGCATCGGATCGACCGGTCGCGCTGGGACTGGGCCGAGGTCGAGCGCAACCCGTTCTTCTGCCCCGACGCCACGGCGGCGGCGGCTTGGGAAGGTTATCTCGACGGAGTCCGCAAGGCGGGGTCCTCGGCCGGGGCGGTGATCGAAGTGGTGGCGAGTGGAATTCCTGCCGGCCTCGGCGAGCCGGTCTACGGCAAGCTCGACGCCGACCTCGCGGCCGCGATGATGAGCATCAACGCGGTCAAGGGCGTGGAGATCGGCGACGGCTTCGCGGTCGCCGAGATCCCCGGGCACGAGGCCGCCGACGAGATGCGGATGGACGGTGGCCGCCCGGCCTTCCTGTCAAACCACGCCGGCGGGATACTCGGCGGCATCTCGACCGGCCAGGAGGTGGTGGTCCGGTTCGCTGTCAAGCCGACCAGTTCGATCCTCACCCCGCGCGCCTCGATCGATCGCTTCGGGGCCGAGGTGGAGGTCGTGACGAAGGGCCGCCACGACCCGTGTGTCGGCATCCGCGCAGTCCCGGTCGGCGAGGCGATGATGGCCTGCGTGCTGCTCGACCACCTGATGCGCCACGAAGCCCAGTGCGGGCCGCTGCGGCCGGCCGACACCGGTTGAGCGCCGGCCGCGGTCGTTCGACTTCGACGTCGGTCGCCGCTAGACTCCCCGACGTCATTTCCAACTCCCCGGACCCCGCATGCGCCGCTTCCTGGTCGGTCTGCTCGCCATCGTCGGAGCCCTGTCCCTGATCGTCCTGGTCGCCGGCGTCGCCGGCATCTGGTGGTGGATCGACGACTTCTCGGAGCCGGAACCGCTGCCCGAACGGATGGTGCTGTCGGTGAGCCTCAACGGCTCGCTGTCCGAGGCGACGCCGAGCGATCCGCTGGCCAATTTGTTTCCGCAGAAGGCCGGCCTCGCGCTGGTCGATCTGGTCGACGTCCTCGACCGCGGCGCCGGCGATCCCCGCGTTTCCGGCGTGGTGTTCGACCTTTCGGGCGCGCAGCTCGGTCTGGCCCAAACCCAGGAACTGCGGGCGGCGGTGTTCCGCTTCCGGGCCGCCGGCAAGACCACCTTCGCCTTCGCCGACAGCTACGAAGACGATGGCGTCGGGCCGTATTACCTGGCCAGCGCGTTCGACCGGATCTGGATGCAGCCTTCGGGCCTGCTCGGTCTTACTGGGATTTCGATGGAACTGCCGATGGCGCGCGGGCTGCTCGAGGAGATCGGGCTGCTGCCGGAGTTCGAGCAGCGCTTCGAGTTCAAGGGCGCGATGGCGTCGGTCAGCGAAACCGCGTTGCCGCCAGCGGTTCGCGACAACCTCGCCCGCGCCGCCGGCTCGCTCTACGGCCAGGTGGTCAGCGGCGTCGCCAGCACCCGTCGCCTTGGCGGCGCGGCGGTGGCGGCGCTCATCGACCGCGGGCCGCTGTTGGCCGATGAGGCCCGCTCCAACGGCCTCGTTGACGCCCTCGGCTACCGCTCGGACGCCGAGGCGGCCGCGGGCCTTAACGGGGAAACCGGAATCGCCGCCGCCCGGTACCTCGCCGAGGCCGGCCGGCCCAACGCGTCGGGAACGCGTGTGGCGCTGCTCCACCTCGACGGCACCATCGCGCGCGGCAACGGCGACGGCTTCGGCAACCCGGTCGGCACCGGCTCGGCCTGGGTGACCGAGGTGGTCGACGAGATTCTGGCCGACGACCAGGTGCGCGCCGTGATCCTGCGGGTCTCCAGCCCGGGCGGCAGCTACGTTGCGTCGGACACCATGCGTCATGACATCGACCGGCTGCGCGCCGCCGGCCTGCCCGTGATCGCCAGCTTCGCCGACGTCGCGGCGTCCGGCGGCTATTTTGCCGCCCTGCCCGCCGATCACATCCTGGCCCACCCGGCCACCCTGACCGGCTCGATCGGCGCGGTCGGGGGCAAGATCAGCGGCAGCACGCTGCTCGAGCGCCTCGACGTCAGGGTCGACCGCATCGAGATCGGCCGGAACGCCGGGATGTTCAGCGTCAGCCGACCATTCACCCCCGAGCAGCGCCAGCACCTGCGGCGCATCCTGGACTCGATCTACGCCGACTTCGCGGGCAGGGTCGGCGAGGCTCGCAACCTGTCGGCGGCGGAGATCGACGCGGTGGCGCGCGGCCGGGTTTGGACCGGCGAGGATGCCCAGAGGGTCGGCCTGGTGGACGGGCTCGGCGGCTACGCCGAGGCGATGCAACTGACCCGCCAGACGATCGGGCTGACGCCGGATGGGGCGATCGAGCGCGTCCAATTCCCGCGCGGCCTGGATTCGTTCGACGCCGTGCTCGACGCCATTCGCGCCGGCGACATCAGCGGGACCTTAACGAAGCTGAAAGCGATCGCCACATACGGTGGGGAATTGATGCGTCTGCTGCCGATGAGCGGGTCCGGTCTGGTACGGGCCGAAGCCCTCGGCGTGACGCGGTAACGGGGAGATCGCGCATGACGGCAAAGCTGGTTTCGACGCGCGTGGCGCTGCTGGCGGGGGTATTGACGTTCGCCATGCTGGCAGCGACCGCAGCCGGGATCGCGCCCGCCGTCGCCGCGGAGGCGGAGTCGACGACCGATCGCAAGGACGCCGACAAGGCGCAGAAGAAGAAGGACAAGGAGTTCAACCGCGAGATCCTCTACCGCCACGCCATCGGCCCAAAGGTGCTGACGCTCGGCCCCTACTCGATCTCGCTGTTCGTGCGCGGGCAACCCCTGGAGGCCCGCTTGCGGGTCGCCGTGCAAACCACCTCCGAACTGGCGCGCCAGCAACTCGAGGCGCAGAAGATGGCGATGAACGGCATCGTCTACCCCCTCGCCGTGCGGATGTTCGAGCAGGGGCGGCCGTCGTCGGACCAGATTCGCGCCTTCAAGGACGACACCCTCGACCAGTTGATCCAGCGCTACCCGGACCTGATCGAGGAAGTGTTCATCGAATCCATGATCTGATCGGCCGCGATCCGCTTCAGGCGCGCTTGCGCGACGAGAGCAGGATGCTGGTTTCGGTCGAGGCGATGCCGTCGATCAGGCGGATGGCCGCGAGCGTCCGGTCGAACGCCTCCAGCGTGTCGGTGGACAGTTCCGCCACGATGTCCCAGCGGCCGTTCGTGGAGTGCAGCGACCGGACCTCGGGGAAACCGTGCAGCCGGCGAAACACCGCTTCGGTTGTCTTGCCTTCGACCGCGATCAGCATCATCGCCCGCACCTGATCGCGGTCTCCCTCCGCGCTCAACCGCAGGGTGAAGCCCTGGATGATGCCGTCGGCGACCAGCCGGTCGATGCGGTTGCGAACAGTCGCGCGGCTGACGCCGAGCCGCGCCGCCAGGGTCGCGACCGGCAGCCGGGCATCGCTGCGCAACTCTGCAATCAGGCGCCGGTCGGTGTCGTCCATGGTGCCATCTGTCACTCTGGTAGGGGCGGCTTTACATTGTGCTCAGTAGACTCGTCCATTCTGGCGCTTTTCCCACTTTTTGTCGCCACCGTCGACCGCGACCCTCTACGGCACGCTGAGGCTTGCGAGCGATCGAGGGAGAAGCGGCATGGTCGGGTCGACTCCGGCGGCACAGGAAAGACGCCTCGCGCTGCTCGGCGCGCCCGTCGAGGCAGGCGCCGGCCGGCGCGGCTGCGCCATGGGACCAGCCGCCCTGCGGACGGCGGAACTGGCGGAGCGCCTGCGGCGGCTCGGCTACGTGGTCACCGATCACGGTGACGCCGCTCCGGTGGCCGTCCACCGTCTGACGCTCGAGGGCAACGCCCGGCAAGCGGCCGAGATCGCCGGGTGGGCGCGCAGCCTGGCGGCGCGGGCCTACGAGATCATGCGGGCCGGCGGCACCCTCATTGTCCTGGGCGGCGACCACAGCCTGTCCATGGGGTCCGTCGCCGGGGTTGCGCGGCACTGCGCCGAGATTGGGCGCGAGTTGTTCGTGCTGTGGTTGGATGCCCACGCCGATTTCAACACGCCGGCCACCTCGCCATCGGGCACGCCGGTGATGCGTTCGGGCCGCCAGCGGCGTT
>CAYNFA010000017.1:0-17226 GCA_964396345.1 uncultured Thalassobaculum sp. | reverse complement strand
CCTTGAACCGGGTCCTGCCAAGGACCTCCAGCGCGCGCTGTTCCAGCGGCACGGGACGACGCTTCGCGGTCTGATGACCGAGCACGCGGTCGATCCGGCGGCGTTCCTGCACTACGTCCACGACATCGACGTCACCGCCCTCGACCCGGCGCCCCGCCTCGACCAACTGCTGGCCGCCCTGCCTGGCCGCAAGCTGGTGTTCACCAACGGCTCGGTGCCGCACGCCCAGCGGGTGATGCAGCGCCTCGGCGTCGAGCGGCATTTCGACAGGGTGTTCGACATCGTCGCCGCCGACTACGTCCCGAAGCCCGATCCTCGACCCTACGCCCGCCTGGTCGAGACAGCCGGGTTCGTGCCGGCGGGCGCGGTGATGGTCGAGGACATGGCCAAGAACCTGGCGCCTGCGGCAGCGCTGGGCATGCGGACGGTGTGGCTGCGCAGCGACTACGACTGGGCCCGCGACAGCGCCGAGTCGGACCACGTCCATCACGTCGCCGACGACCTCGTCGGGTTTCTCGAGACCCTCGTCGGAGCGGCCGTCGAGCCGCGTTGACACTCCCCGGAGGCCCCGCCATTGTGGCCCGGATTCCGCCTGTTCCACTCCTCCGCCAGCCGACGACGGGACCGATGAGCGCGAGCCGACTGCAAGCTGTGATCGACGATGCCTGGGAACGCCGAACCGAGATCGGCACCGGCACCAAGGGCGAAGTCCGCGATGCCGTCGAGGCGGCGCTCGAGGGCCTCGACAACGGAACCCTGCGGGTGGCGACGCCGAGGGGCGGCCACCACTGGGACGTCAACCAGTGGCTCAAGAAGGCGGTGCTGTTGTCGTTCCGGCTGTTCGACATGGCGGTGGTGCCCGGCGGCCCCACCGACGCCGAGCGCGGGCCGTCGGCGTGGTGGGACAAGGTGCCGTCGAAGTTCGCCGGCTGGGGCGAAACCCGCTTCCGCGAAGCCGGCTTCCGGGCGGTGCCGAACTGCGTGGTGCGCCGGTCCGCCTACATCGCGCCGAACGTGGTGTTGATGCCGAGCTTCGTGAACCTGGGCGCCTACGTCGACAGCGGGACCATGGTGGATACCTGGGCGACGGTCGGCTCCTGCGCCCAGATCGGGAAGAACTGCCACCTGTCGGGCGGCGTCGGCATCGGCGGCGTTCTGGAGCCGTTGCAGGCCGATCCGGTGATCATCGAGGACAACTGCTTCATCGGCGCCCGCAGCGAGGTCGTCGAGGGCGTGATCGTCGAGACCGGCGCGGTGCTGTCGATGGGCGTCTACCTCAGCAAGACCACCAAGATCGTGAACCGCGAGACCGGCGAGATCACCATGGGCCGGGTTCCCGCCTACTCGGTGCTGGTGCCGGGCGCGCTGCCGGGCAAGCCGATGGCAAACGGCCAGCCGGGGCCGTCGCTGTACTGCGCGGTCATCGTCAAGCAGGTCGACGAGCAGACCCGCGCCAAGACGTCGATCAACGACCTCCTGCGCGACTGAGGGCCTGGGAACCATGCCGGTGTCCGGCCAGGCAGGCGTGGGGGCTGCCGCCGCGCTCGATCCGGTGACGATCGCCGGCCGGCTGATCCGCTGCCCGAGCGTCACCCCGGCCGAAGCCGGGGCAATCGATGTCCTGGTTTCGGCTCTCGAGCCGCTCGGCTTCGCCTGCCGCCGCCTGCGATTCGAAGAGCCGGAGACCGATCCGATCGACAATCTCTACGCCCGTGTCGGCACCGACGGGCCGCATTTCTGCTTCGCCGGCCACACCGACGTGGTGCCGGTCGGGGACACCGCGGCGTGGAGCGTGGATCCGTTCGGGGGAAGCGTCCGCGACGGCCTGCTGTGGGGCCGCGGGGCCGCCGATATGAAGGGCGGCATCGCCGCCTTCGTGGCAGCCGCCGCCCGCGTCATCGGCGAGCGCGGCGGGCAGTTGCCCGGGTCGATCAGCCTGCTGATCACCGGCGACGAGGAAGGCCCGGCGGTCAACGGCACGACCAAGGTGCTGGACTGGATGGAGGCCGAAGGCGAGATCCCCGACGCCTGCGTGGTCGGCGAGCCGACCAACCCGGCCGTCCTCGGCGACATGATGAAGATCGGCCGGCGCGGCAGCCTGACCGGACGCCTGACGGTGCACGGGACCCAGGGCCATGTGGCCTACCCGCATCTGGCGGAGAACCCGGTCCACCACCTGCTGCGGATGCTGGAGCCGTTCGCCCACGGCCGGCTCGACGAGGGTACGGCGCACTTCCAGCCGAGCACGCTGGCGGTGACCACGATCGACGTCGGCAACGCCGCGACCAACGTGATCCCGGCCCGGGCGACGGCGGTGTTCAACATCCGCTTCAACGATGCCCACAGCGCGGACTCGCTCGAGCGCATGCTGAGGGCCAGCTTCGACCAGAAGGGCGGGCGCTACGAGTTGACCACCGAGTGCTCCGGCGAGGCCTTCGTGACCGAGCCCGGGCGGCTCAGCACCCTGCTCTCCGACGCGGTGGAATCGGTCGTCGGCCGGCGGCCGGAGCTCAGCACCACCGGCGGCACCTCGGACGCGCGCTTCATCCGGCGGCTGTGCCCGGTCGTGGAGTTCGGCTTGGTCGGCCAGACTATGCACAAGGTCGACGAGCGCGTTGCCGTCGACGATATCCGGGCGCTCACCGACATCTACGCCGCGATGCTGCGGCGGTTCTTCGCCTGAACGAGACGACATGCACCCACCCGACCGGATCGAGGTCGCGACCGCCCTGTACGGAGCCTGGAGGCTGATCCGGGGCGACGTCGGCGGCAGCGCCTACTTTCGCGGCGGCCGTGACGGCTTCTGGGCCGCCGCCTGGGCGATCGTCCTGATTCTGCCGGCGCATCTGCTGACCCTGGCGGTGTTCGTCGCCGCCGACCCGGCGGAGTCCTTCGGCCTGCTCGACGCGGTTCGCGAGTCGGAGATCCTGGCGATCGGCTGGTTCGGCTACGCCCTGCTGGCGCACGCGGTCCTGCAGCGGCTGGGCCGGCTCGGCCGCTTCGACGCCTACATGACCGCCTACTTCTGGACCACGGTGCCGCTGGCTTACGCGCACCTGGCCCTCACCATCGTGCAGGCGATCGGCCTGCTGCCCGATGGGCTGTCCAAGCTGCTGACGATCGCCTTCCTGATTCTGCTGCTGTGGGCCCGCTGGTTCGTCGCCCGCAACACCCTGGCGATGACCGGCGCGGAGGCCGGAATGGTGGTCGCCGGCACGGTGATGTTCGACTGGACCGTCGCCGCCTTCCTGTCGCCGCTGCTGTAACCGCGCCGGCGGCCCCCCTAGGCCGGATAGCCGACCGCGACCAGCGTCAGGCCTTCCGCGGGCGCGGTCGGGCCGGCGGCCGCTCGGTCGCGGGCCCGCAGCGCCGCTGTCACCGCGTCCGGCGACCACTTCCCCTCGCCCACCAGCTTCAACGTCCCCACCATGTTGCGGACCTGGTGGTGCAGGAAGGAGCGGGCGCGCGCCTCGACCACCACCCGCTCGCCGTGCCGCGACACGCGCAGCAGGTCGAGGGTCTTGATGGCCGATGCCGACTGACAGTGGGTGGCCCGGAAGCTGGTGAAGTCGTGCGATCCGATCAGGCGGGCGGCACCCTCGTTCATCGCCTCGGTGTCGAGCGCCGCCTTGACATGCCAGGCCCGCCCGGCGTCAAGCGCCAGCGGCGCCCCGCGGTTCACGATGACGTAGCGGTAGGCGCGCCAGGTCGCCGAGAACCTGGCGTGGAAGCCGTCGGCGACCGCCTCGGCCGCCAGCACCGCGACCGGCAGCGGACGCAGGTGGGCGTTGATGGCGCTCATCACGGTGCGGGCGTCGAACCGGTCGGCGGCGAGGTCGATGTGGGCGACCTGGCCCTCGGCGTGCACGCCGGTGTCGGTCCGCCCGGCGCCGGCGACCTCGACGCGCTCGCCGGAGAACGCGTGCACGGCATCCTCCAGCGCGCCCTGGATGCTCGACCCGTTGTCCTGGCGCTGCCAGCCGACGAACGGGGCGCCGTCGTACTCCAGCGTGAGCCGGAAGCGCGGCATGGCTCAGCCGAGGATCGTGCCGGCGGCGACCGGGAACCCGCGCAGGAACGCCTCGGTCGCCATCGGCGCCTTGCCGGCGCGCTGGACCCGGGTCGGCCGCAGGGCATCCTCGCCACAGGCGATGGTGAACTCGTGGTCGAGCACGGTGCCCGGCGCGTTGGCGAGCGCCCCGATCGTCAGCACCTGCGCCGCCAGCACCTTGACGCGCTCACCCTCGAGGTCGAGGAACGCGCCCGGCCACGGGTCGAAGGCGCGGACCGAACGCTCCAAATCGGCCGCCGGGCGGGAGAAGTCCAGCCGGCCCTCGTCGCGCTCCAGCTTGTGGGCGTAGGTGACGCCCTCGGCCGGCTGCCCGGTCGCCGTCAGGGCGCCCGAGGCGAGCCCGGCCAGCGCCGGCTCGATCAGCTGGGCGCCGAGGGTGGCGAGCGAGTCGTGGAGCGCCGCCGCGGTGGTCTCCGGCCCGATCGGCACCGCGCGCCGCAGCAGCATCGCGCCGGTGTCGAGGCCGGCGTCCATCTGCATGATCGTGACGCCTGTCTCGGCGTCGCCCGCCAGGATGGCGCGCTGGATCGGCGCCGCCCCGCGCCAGCGCGGCAGCAGCGAGGCGTGCACGTTGACGCAGCCAAGCCGCGGCGCCGACAGCACCGCCGGCGGCAGGATCAGCCCGTAGGCGACCACCACCGCGACATCGAGGCCAAGCGCCGCGAACGCCGCCTGCTCCTCGGGATCGCGCAACGTTCGGGGCGTGCGCACCGGGATGCCGGCGGCCTCGGCGGCCGCCTGCACCGCTGTCGGCCGCTCGCGCTTGCCGCGGCCGGCCGGGCGCGGCGGCTGTGCGTAGACGCAGGCGACCTCGTGGCCGGCGTCGATCAGAGCCCTCAGGGTCGGAACCGCGAAATCGGGACTGCCGAGAAAGGCGACGCGCAGTCGCGAAGCCTCGCTCACGCCGCGTGCTCGCGCGAGCGCAGCTTCTTCGCCTTGACCATCTTCTTGAGGATGATGTTGCGCTTCAGCGCCGAGATCCGGTCGACGAACAGGACGCCGTCGATGTGGTCGATCTCATGCTGTAGGCACACCGCCAGCAACCCATCGCCCTCGATCTGACGGGTTGCCCCGTCGCGGTCCAGGTAGCGCACCTTGACCAGGGCCGGCCGCTCGACATCGGCGTAGAGTTCCGGCAGCGACAGGCAGCCCTCCTCGTAGACCTGGGTCTCATCGGAGCGCCAGACTATTTCCGGGTTGATCAGGGCGATCGGCTCCGGCTTGGCGTCCTTGGCGGCCACGTCGACGACCACGATCCGCGTCGCCACGCCGACCTGCGGTGCGGCCAATCCGACACCGGGTGCCGCGTACATGGTGTGGAACATGTCGCCCACCAGCCGACGCACAGCGTCGTCGATGGCCTCGACCGGCTTGCAGCGGGTCTTCAGGATCGGATCGGGAGCCCAGATGATCGGCAGGATGGCCATCGCGATTCGCCCGGTTTCGAGATCACCTGAGGTAGGCGAAGCCGCCGGTACCGTCAAGATTCCTGCGCCCGCCATGGCCGCGCCGACGATCATGATAGGCTCACACATGCCCGCCATCGAGTTTTCCTCACCGCAGTTCCTGTTGCTGGCCATCGGCGTGTTCGGCGTCGCCGCGCTGCTGGTCATCGCCTGGCGGCTGTGGAACGGCGGCGGCATCGAGGACGCGCTCGCCGACAGCGAGCGACGGCAGGGCGAGACGGCGGAACGGCTGGCCCGAAGCCAGGCCGAGCTTGCCGGCCGGCTGGCCCAGATCGCCGAGAGCCAGGCGGCCGCCCAGGCGCGCATGGCCGAGCAGCTGCAGGCCCAGGAGCGGGTGCTCGCCGGTAAGCTCGAGGAGCGGCTGGCCGAGGTCAGCCGTCGGGTCGGCGAGAGCCTCGAGAAGTCCACGCAGTCCGCCCAGACCACCCTCTCGGATCTGAAGGAGCGGCTGGCGGTCATCGACGCCGCGCAACGCAACATCACCACGCTGTCGAGCCAGGTGGTCGGCTTGCAGGACATCCTGGCCAACAAGCAGGCGCGCGGCGCGTTTGGCGAGATCCAGCTCAACGACCTGGTGACCCAGGCCCTGCCGCCGACCGCCTACGCTTTCCAGGCGACCCTGGCGAGCGGCCGGCGGGTCGACTGCCTGCTGACGCTGCCGAACCCGCCGGGCGCCATCGCCATCGACGCCAAATTCCCCCTCGAGGCCTATTCCGCCCTGCGCGAGGCCGGCAGCGACGCCGAACGTGAGGCGGCGCGGCGCGGCCTCGCGCAGACCGTCACACGGCACATCCGCGACATCGCCGAGCGCTACATCGTGCCGGGCGAAACCGCCGATTCCGCCCTGATGTTCCTGCCGTCCGAGGCGGTCTACGCCGAGTTGCACGCCAACCTGCCGGCGGTGGTCCAGGAGGCGTTCCGGCGCCGGGTCTGGATCGTCTCGCCGACCACCCTGATGGCGACGCTGCACACCGTGCGGGCGGTGCTGAAGGATGCCCGGATCAGCGAACAGGCCGGGCTGCTGCAGGCCGAGGTCGGCCGGCTGCTCGACGACGTGCGCCGGCTCGACGAACGGGTCGGCAAGCTGCAGACGCATTTTCGCCAGGCCGACGACGACCTGCGCCAGATCCGGATCTCGACCGAGCGGATCGACAAGCGCGCCGAGCGCATCCGCGAGGTCGAGGTGGAGGAGCCGGAGCGGGTCGCCAAGCCGACGCCGCCCCGGCTGGCGGCCGAGCCGTGATTCCGCCCGACGGCGCGTGCTAGACTGTCGGTGAACCGAACGGAGCCGATGCCATGACCGGGCCCGCCGACCCCCTGCCGAGTGACTGGGACGAGACGACGCTGGCCGCCAGGCTGCCCAACCTCGACATCGACGTCCGGCACCGCCGCGCCTGGGCCGGCGACGCCGAGCAGGTCCAGATCACGCTGACCGCCACCCCGTCCTTCGAGGCGGTCGGGCGGATGATGCAGGCCGGCAACCCGATGCTGCTTTGGCTGCGGATGATCGAGGCGGCGTGGGCGCCGTGGACGGCGATGCTGACGCCGCCGACGGCACGCCTGACCGATCCGAAGCGCGACTGACCGCTCGCTGCCGCGGCGGTCAGGTCAGGAACACCCCGCCGTTGACGTGCAGCGTCTGGCCGGTGACGGAGCCGGCCTCCGGGCCGACCAGGAACCGCACGGCGGCGGCGATATCGTCGACGCTGGACTTGCGGCCGAGCGGGATGCCGCGCTCGATCAGGCTGCTCGGCATCGGCCCCGCCGCAGCGCCGCGCTCGGTGTCGACCGCGCCGGGCGCCACGCAGTTGCAGCGGATGCCAAGCGGCGCCAGTTCCACCGCCAGCGCCCGCATCAGGCCTTCGAGGCCGGCCTTGGACGCCGAGACGTGACAGCGGTTGGGCGTGCCGACATGGGTGGAGATGCCGGACAGGCCGACGATGGCGCCGCCGCCGCGCGTGGCCATGGCAGGCGCCACCGCCCGCGCCAGCAGGAACATCCCGTCCAGCGACACCGATAGGATCTCCCGCCATTCCGCGAACCGCATCTCCAGGAACGGCGTCTGACGCCTGAGGCCGGCGTTGCCGACCAGGATGTCGACGCCGCCGAACTCCGCCCCGACCGCGTCCGCCATGCCCGCGACCGCCCGTTCGTCCGACACGTCGGCGATCCAGCCCATGGCCCGGCCGCCGGCGCCGGCGATCTCGGCGACCACGGCGTCGACCGCCGCCCGGTCGCCGCGACCGTTCACCACCACGGTGGCGCCGTCGCGCGCCAGATGCAGGGCGATGGCCCGTCCTATGTTCCGACCCGCCCCCGTCACCAGGGCGACCTTGCCCTCCAACGCTCGCGTCATGGCGTTCCTCCTTGATCCGATCCGTCACTCTGCAGCATGCGCCGCCGGGCGTCCCGGCGCGACCCCGCAACGGTATGGGAATGCCCGCCGATTCCGGGTCTAATCGCGTCGGAGAAAGACCGAAGCGAGCGCGAGGCAGCCATGCTCAAGGAATTCCGGGAGTTCGCCCTCAAGGGCAACGTCGTCGACCTCGCGGTCGGCATCATCATCGGCGCCGCGTTCACCGGCATCGTCACGTCGCTCGTCAACGACATCATCATGCCGCCGGTCGGCGTGCTGATGGGCGGGCTCGATTTCTCGAACTACTTCCTGGTCCTCTCGATGGGCGGCGAGGCGCCGGCCTCGCTGACCGCGGCCAAGGACGCCGGCATCCCGGTCATGGCCTATGGCAGGTTCATCAACGCGCTCATCAACTTCGCGATCGTCGCCTGGGCGTTGTTCTTCGTGATCCGCCAGATGAACGCCCTGCGCCGTCGCTTCGAGGCCCAGGACAAGCCGACATCCGAAGCGCCGGCCGCGCCGCCGCGCCAGGAAATTCTGCTTGAGGAGATCCGCGACCTGCTGAAGGCGCGGGATTGAGTTCGACTGCTAAAAGCGTGACCTTAACTCCCCATCCGAGGAACGCCACGACCAAATGGATATCTCCCACCAGTTGATCCTGGTCGGCGCCGGGCTGGTCTTCATCAGCATCTTCGCCGGCCTGATCTCGTCGCGCGTCGGCGCGCCGCTGCTGCTGGTGTTCCTCGGCCTTGGCATGCTGGCCGGCGAGGACGGGCCGGGCGGCCTGGACTTCGACGACTTCGGAACCGCCTACACCATCGGCGCCACCGCGCTGGCGATCATCCTGTTCGACGGCGGCCTGCGCACCACCCGCGAGACGCTGCGACTTGCGACCTGGCCGTCGCTGGTGCTGGCAACGCTGGGGGTGGCGATCACGGCCGGGCTGACCGGCGCGTTTGCCGTGCTGGTTCTGGACCTGAGCCTGCTGGAGGGCCTGCTCGCCGGGTCGATCGTGGCCTCGACCGACGCCGCCGCGGTGTTCTTTCTGCTCAACCTTCGCGGCACCAACCTCGTCAAGCGGGTCAGCGCGTCGCTCGAGGTGGAGTCAGGCCTGAACGACCCGATGGCGGTTTTCCTCACCGTCACCTGCGTCGAACTGATCACCGGCGGCGTGCCGGACGCCAGCTGGGACTCGATCGGGCATTTTGCCGGCGACTTCTCGTTGCAGCTCGCGGGCGGGGCGGTGATCGGCCTGTGCGGAGGCTACATTCTGCTGCGCCTCATCAATTCGCTGCAGCTGGCACCCGGCCTGTACCCGGTGCTGGCGCTGTCGGGGGCCCTCCTCACGTTCGGCGGCGCCCAGCTGCTGGGCGCCAGCGGCTTCCTCGCGGTCTATCTCGCGGGCGTCGTGCTGGGCACCCGCCGGCACCGGGCCACCCAGCTGATCGAACGGTTCCAGGACGGCGCGGCGTGGCTGTGCCAGATCGTGATGTTCCTGATGCTCGGGCTTCTGGTCACGCCGTCTGACCTGGTGGACAGCGGCGCCCCGGCGCTGGCGATCGCGGTCTTCCTGCTGCTGATCGGGCGGCCGCTGGCGGTGGCCGTCTGCCTCGCGCCGTTCCGCTTCGCCTGGCGCGAACAGCTGTTCATCGCCTGGGTCGGCCTGCGCGGAGCGGTGCCGATCTTCCTCGGCACCGTGCCGGTGCTGGCGGGCCTGCCAGGCGCGCGGCTGTATTTCGAGATCGCCTTCGTGGTGGTGCTGACCTCGCTGCTGGTTCAGGGCTGGACCGTCACGCTGTTCGCCCGGCACCTCAACCTGGCGCTGCCCCCGAACCCGCCGCCGCCCCAGCGCGTCGACATCGACCTGCCCGAGGAGGTCGGGCGCGACATGGTCACCTACGTCGTCCAGGACGGCAGCGCCGCCGCCAGCCGCAGGCTTGGCGAACTGCAACTCGGCGAGGAAACCAGCATCGTCTCGGTGATCCGCGACGGCGCCATGCGCTCGGCCGCCTCGGTCGGCGCGCTCTCACCCGGCGATCACGTCATCCTGATCACCCCGACAGAGCGCCTGCCGGTCCTGGACCGCACCTTCGCGCGGCCACCGCGTTCCGACCGGCTCGGCCGCGACGAAGCCGCGCTCGGCGACTTCGCGTTTCCCGGCGACGTCGACCTTGCCAGCCTGGCCCGGCTCTATGAGATCCCGATCCCGCTGGCCTCGGAGGCCCTGACCGCCGACCTGTTCCTGCGCCGGCACCTCAAGGGAGCGCCGGTCGTCGGCGACCGGCTGCGGCTCGGCACGGTCGAGCTGATCGTCCGCGCACTCGCCGACGACCGGATCGTGCAGGTCGGCATCGAACTCGAACCGCACCCGCTGCCGTACTTCCGGAAGGACGTCATCCGCATCTGGATGCGGCACGCCCGCTGGCTGCTCCACGCCAGGTTCGGCGCCTAGGTCGTCGCGCGCCTATGCGTGGCCCGCCTCGGGCGACAGCAGGGACGCGCTGATCCCGAGCTTCGCGAGAGCGCGGTCCCACTTCGCGTCGAGCTCGGCATCGAACACCAGGTCGGGATCGGCCTCCACCGACAGCCAGGCGTTCTCCTGAAGTTCGTCGTCGAGCTGCCCCGGTCCCCAGCCGGCGTAGCCGAGCGCCAGAAGATGGCGGCGGGGCCCGTTGCCGGTCGCGATCGCCTTGAGAATGTCGACCGTCGCGGTCAGCGCAAGCTTGCCGGCAAGCGGCATCGAATCCGGGCCGACATAGTCGGTGGAATGCAGGACGAACCCACGCCCGGTCTCCACCGGCCCGCCAAAGTGGATCGCGGGGGCCGAGGATTCTGCGGGGGCATCGTCGACCTTCAGTTCGGACAGCAGGTCCTTGAACGTGATCGAGCTGATGGTCCGGTTCAGCACCAGCCCCATCGCACCCTCGGCGTTATGGGCGCAGAGGTAGATTACGGTGCGCGCAAAGCGGGGATCGCTCATGCTCGGCATGGCGATCAGAAGCTGCCCGGTGAGGTATCCCTCGCCGTCGACATCGACTTCCTCGGTCATCATGAGCCGGTCCTCCTCAGGTAGCCCCTCTGGTTCCGCAATCCCGGCGGGGGCCGCGACGTTTTGTCGGGTCGCCCCATCCATCATCCCATGTTCGTGACCAGCGAAACGATTCCTGGTTATTATATTTAGCCTAGTCCGCGTTTGAAACCTGACCGTCGAATATGGCTTTTTTCGTTCCCACCTCTGCCGTGCGGACCGCGTTGGCGATGCTCGCCATAGGCGTGGCCATCTTGTCGTCCGGTTCCGCGGTCGCCGAGCCGACCTCCGGCTGGGTACGCAGCGAGGCCGCCGACATCCGGCTGGTCTCGGCGGTCGGCGGCACCGTCGGACGTGAAACCATCCCACTCGGGCTCGAGTTCCGCCTCTCCGAAGGCTGGAAGGTCTACTGGCGGTCGGCCGGTGATGTCGGCTATCCGCCGGAGGTCGACTGGTCGGGGTCCAGCAACCTCGCCGCCGCCGTTACGGCCTACCCGGTGCCGCACCGCTTCTCGGCCTTTGGGATCGAGCAGTACGGCTATTCCGAGAACGTCGTCTACCCGATCATTGCCCGTCTCTCCGAATCCGGCCAGCCGCTGTCTCTCCGGGCCAACGTCAACGCCCTGGTCTGCAGCGACATCTGCGTCCCGATCGATGCCATCCTTAGGCTGGACCTGCCGGCCGGGCCGGCGAGCCCGACCGCCTTCACCCAACTGCTCGACCGCTGGTCGGCGCGCGTGCCGGGCGACCTCCCGGTCGGCCTGGAGATCACCGAGGCCAGCGCCGACGGCAATCCGACCAGCCCGACCCTGGTGCTGACGCTGACCTCGAGCGAACCGCTGGTGGCGCCCGACGTGTTCCCGGAGGGGCCGGACGGCCTGTCGTTCGGTAAGCCCGAGATCTCGCTCGCCAGCGACCGTCGGAGCGCGGAATTGCGGATTCCGGTGGCCGTCCACGGCGACGCCCGGCTGTCCCGGTCCATGCTCGACCTGACGATCGTCGACGGGGCGCGGTTCGTGCAGAAGCCGGTGACGGTCGACGCCGTGCCGGCGGCCGCGCCGGGCGGGGCGCCGGCCGGACCGTCGACAGCGACCTGGCTGACGGTGCTTGGCGCCGCGTTGCTGGGCGGGCTGATCCTGAATCTCATGCCCTGCGTCCTGCCGGTGCTGTCGCTGAAGCTGCTGGCGGCGGTCGGCTACGGCGGCGCCGAGCGGCGGGCGATCCGTCGCGGCTTCCTCGCGTCCGCGGCCGGCATCGTCGTCTCGTTCCTGCTGCTCGCGGCCGGAGCCGTCGCGTTGAAGGAGGCGGGCGTCGCGGTCGGCTGGGGCATGCAGTTCCAGCAGCCGATGTTCCTGGCCGCCATGGCGACGCTGGTGGTGTTGTTCGCCGCCAACCTCTGGGGGCTGTTCGAACTGCCGCTGCCGCGCGCGATCGCCGATCTCGGCGCCCAGCTTCCCCGGGAGTCCGCAACCAAAGGCTCGCTCACCGGGCATTTCCTGACAGGGGCGTTCGCCACCCTGCTGGCGACGCCCTGCTCGGCGCCGTTCCTCGGCACCGCCGTCGGCTTCGCGCTGGCCGGCGGGCCGGTCGAGATTACCGCGGTGTTCGCGGCCATGGGCGTTGGCCTCGCCCTGCCCTACCTGGTGGTGGCCGCGGTGCCGGATCTGGCCCGCGCCCTGCCGAAGCCCGGTCCCTGGATGGCGGTGCTGCGACGGGTGCTGGCGATCGCGCTGGCGCTCACCGCCGCATGGCTGCTGTCGGTGCTGGCAGCCCAGGCCGGGCTCGCCGCCGCTCTGACGATCGCCGGGGCCTACGTGGTGCTCGGCCTGACGCTGGCGATGCCGGGCGGCCGGCGGCTGGCCTTGCCGGCCGGCGCCCTGGCGGCGGCAGCAGCCCTCGTCGTCACCTGGAGCGCCGAGCGGGGCTCGCCGGCAGGCCGGCCGGTGACCGAGCAGGCGGAGAGCGGAGCAGCGAACTGGAGCCGGTTCGATCCGGCCCTGATCGAGGCGCTGGTCGGCGACGGAAAGGTGGTCCTGGTCGACGTCACCGCCGACTGGTGCCTGACCTGCCGGGTCAACAAGGCGGCGGTGCTCGACCGCGGACCGGTCGCGGCGCTGCTGGCCGACGGATCGGTGACCGGCATCCGTGCCGACTGGACCAGTCCGGATCCGGCGATCGCCGACTACCTCGCGAGTTTCGGGCGGTACGGCATCCCCTTCAACGCGGTCTACGGCCCGGCGGCGCCCGGCGGCATCGCCCTGCCGGAACTGCTGACCGACACCGCGGTCCTGGCGGCGATCCGGGAGGCTGCCGGCGAAGCGTCGACGGCCCGATTGGATTCGGCCCGGTTGGATTGAGGCGGACGACAGTCTATGTAAGCTCCGGAGTTTCGAGGAGGTGCGACGGCCGCCAACGGGGCGGAACCGATCGCGCCTCGGCAACGGAGGCGAGGCAATGAGCATCAAGGTTGGCGAGACGATTCCGGCGGTGAGCCTGAAGACCAAGACCGCTGAGGGCATCCAGGAAGTGAAGACCAGCGAGTTGTTCGGCGGCAAGACGGTGGTGCTGTTCGCCCTGCCGGGAGCCTTCACGCCGACCTGCTCGGCCAAGCACCTGCCGGGCTATGTCAGCAAGGCGGCCGACCTGAAGGGCAAGGGCGTCGACGCCATCGCCTGCCTGTCGGTCAACGATGCCTTCGTGATGGACGCCTGGGGCAAGGACCAGAAGGTCGGCGACAACGTGATGATGCTGGCCGACGGCAACGCGGAGTTCACCAAGGCGGTCGGCCTGGATATGGACGGCAGCGGCTACGGCATGGGTACCCGCTCCAAGCGTTACGCCATGGTCGTCAAGGACGGCGTGGTGAAGGATCTGTACGTCGAGGAGCCAGGCCAGTTCGAGGTGTCGAGCGCCGACTACGTGCTCGGCAAGCTCTGAGGGCAGGCAGCGGTCGGGGCGCCTTCGGGCGCCCCTTTCGCGTCACGCTCCCTGCCGAGCCGCCTGCCGGATCGCCGCGATGGCCTGTCTGGCCAACTCGTCCGCGCGTTCGTTCTCCGCATGACCGGCGTGGCCCTTGACCCAATGCCAGGCGACGTCATGCTCGCGGGCGGCGGCGTCGAGCCGCTCCCACAGGTCGCGGTTCTTGACTGGCTTGTTGTCGGCGGTCTTCCACCCGCGCCCCTTCCAGGCACGCAGCCACTTCATGATGCCGTCGCGCACGTAGGTGCTGTCGGTGGTCAGGTCGACCGGCACCCGGCGGGTCAGAGCCTCCAGGGCAGCGATCGCCGCCATCAGCTCCATGCGGTTGTTGGTGGTCAGCGCCTCGCCACCGGACAGTTCCTTCTCGGTACCGCGCCAGCGCAGCACCGCTCCCCAGCCGCCCGGCCCCGGATTTCCGCTGCACGCCCCGTCGGTGAACACCGCGACCCGCTCCCCGGTCGCCGGGCCGGCGTCCTCAAAGGCCATAGGCCGCGGGTCCGTTGGCGCTCTGATGGAAGCGCAGCTTCTGATGGTACTCCATGGGATCCTTGGGCTTCACGAACGCTCCCTCGGGGTGGTTCAGCCAGTCGAACAGGCGGGTCAGCAGGAAGCGCAGGGCCGAGCCCCGCGCCAGCACCGGCATGGCCTCCCGCTCGGCCGCGGACAGCGGTCGCACCGTCTGGTAGCCGGCCACCAGCTGACGGGCCTTGGTCACGTTGAAGCTGCCGTCCGGCTCGAAGCACCAGGCGTTCAGGCAGATCGCCAGATCGTAGGCCAGCGCATCGGTGCAGGCGAAGTAGAAGTCGATGATCCCCGACACCCGGTCGCCCAGGAAGAACACGTTGTCGGGGAACAGGTCGGCGTGGATGGTGCCGGACGGCAGGCCGTCGGGCCAGTTCCGCTCCAGAACGCCGAGCTCCTGGTTCAGGGCGTTGTAGAGCCCGTGGTAGATCTGGTTCGACTTCATCCCGCAGGCTTCCAAGAGCGGCCGCCACCCCGCCACCGAGAGGTTGTTGACCCGGGTCATCGGGAAATCACCCCCGGCGACGTGCATCGCCGCCATGGACGCCCCGAGCGAGCGGCAGTAGACCGGCTGGATGCGCCGGTGCCACATCCCTTCCAGGAACGTCACAACTGCCGCCGGCCTGCCGTTCAGGGTCCGCAGGGTGACGCCGTCGCGCGCCGCCACCGGCTCGGGGCAGCTCAGCCCTTTCTTGGCCAAATGGTCCATCAGGCCGATGAAGAACGGCAGCTCCGCCGACTTCACGCGCTTCTCGTAGAGGGTCAGGATGTAGGTCGAGCGGGTGGTCCGGACCAGGAAATTGGAGTTTTCGACGCCCTCGGCGATGCCGGCGAACGAGGTGACCTCGCCGACGTCGTAGTCGGCGAGAAACGCCTGCAACTCGTCGTCGGAAACCGGTGTGTAGACGGCCATGGCGGGGAACTCGGGGTGGGGCCTAGGAGGCCAGCTCGCGGGGCAGCTTGAAGCTCACGTCCTCGCGGGCGACGGTGACCTCCTCGACCGTGACCGCGCGCAGCCGCCGGCAGGCGGCGACCACCTCCTCGACCAGGACCTCCGGCGCCGAGGCGCCGGCGCTGATGCCGAGGCGCGCGACACCCGCGAGCCAGCCGCGGTCGATCTCGGCGGCGCCGCCGATCAGCCGCGCATCGGCGCAGCCGGCAGCCTTGGCGACCTCGACCAGCCGCTTGGAGTTGGACGAGTTCGGCGAGCCGATGACCACCAGGGCGTCGACCCGGCCGGCGATCGCCTTGACCGCCTCCTGGCGGTTGGTGGTGGCGTAGCAGATGTCTTCCTTGATCGGCGCGGCGACGTCCGGGAACCGCCGCTTCAGGATCTCGACGATGCGGGCGGTGTCGTCGACCGACAGCGTGGTCTGGGTCGCGAAGGCGAGCGGCGCCCCCAGCACCGGCGGCGCGAACGCCTCGGCCTGCGCCTCGTCTTCCACCAGGCTCATCGCCCCGGCCGGCAGTTGGCCCATGGTGCCGATCACCTCCGGGTGCCCGGCGTGGCCGATCAGCACGACGTGGCGGCCGCGCTTGTGATGGCGTTCGGCCTCGAGATGGACCTTGCTGACCAGCGGGCAGGTAGCGTCGACGTAGAGCATGTTGCGGCGCTCGGCGTCGGCCGGCACCGATTTCGGCACGCCGTGGGCGCTGAACACCACCGGTCGGTCGATCGGGCACTCGTCGAGTTCCTCGACAAACACCGCACCCTGGGCCTCCAGGGACTCCACCACATACCGGTTGTGGACGATCTCGTGCCGGACATACACCGGCGCGCCCCATTTCCGGATCGCCCTTTCGACGATCTGGATGGCGCGGTCGACCCCGGCGCAGAACCCGCGGGGAGCGGCGAGGACAATGGTCAGCGGTTCGCTCATGGTGTCGCGGTTTTCTCGCGAATGCGGGGTCCCGTCAATTGCGCCGGCCGGGGTGGCGGGCTATCGTCCGGCACATTTTGCTGGCCGAGGAGACGGGGATGGCCGAACCGGTGTGCGCCAAGAAGGAACCCTACGCGGTAGAGGTCGAGGCCGGGCGCGCTTATTTCTGGTGCGCCTGCGGGCGCAGCCAGAAGCAGCCCTTCTGCGACGGCGCCCACAGCGGAACCGGGATCCAGCCCACCCGCTTCAAGGCGGAGCAGGCGGAGACCGTGTATTTCTGCGGCTGCAAGTCCTCCAAGAACGGGCCGCTGTGCGACGGCACCCATAACAGCCTCTGATGACACACCACCGATGACAGCGGCCAAAGCGATGCGTCGATTCGTCCTGGCCGTCGTGCCGGTCGCCCTGGTCCTGGCCGGCTGCGGCTCCGACACGCCGCCGCCGCTCTGCCCGTCGGTCGGAACCCCAGCCCCGCTCGACACCTTCACCCAGTTCGCGCCGGGCACCGGGCGCGACCTGACCCAGGTCCGGTTCTCGGGCCGGCTGTCAGGGATCAACTCGGCGTGCGAATACGACACCGATGGCGTCGACGTCGAGTTGGCCATCCAGATGGTGGTGGAGCGCGGCCCCGCCGACCGGGATCGCAACGCCGAATTGCAGTATTTCGTGGCTGTCGAGGACGGGCCAGGCAACATCACCGCCAAGCAGGTGTTCGACGTCGCCATCCCGTTCGAGGGCAACAGCCGCCGCCTGGCGCGTCTGGAAGAGATCTCGCTGCAGATCCCGCCGGCGGGCGACCGGGGGTTCAGCCAGACCCGCATCCTGGTCGGCTTCCAGCTCAGCGCCGAGCAACTGGAGCACAATCGCCGTCGGAACCCGTAGGACCCGCCGCCCTAGGGAAATCGACCCTAGTGAAATCGGGC
>CAYNFA010000016.1:10507-17344 GCA_964396345.1 uncultured Thalassobaculum sp. | reverse complement strand
TGGAGAATCCCAGGAACTGCGCGCCGGTTCCGGCCGCCAGGGCGGCGAGGACCGAAACGATCACCACCGCCCATCGCCACCGGATCAGCCACTCCGCGTAGGCGGTCACGCGGCGATCCAGCCATCCCGTTCCCTGCGCCATGCCCCTGCTCCCGCGCTACGGCTCGCCCGTGCTATGTTTTCGGCTCCCGTGCGGGAGCGTTGCGTGTAAACTACACCGTGCAGTTTCCGTAAACTGATCAGTTTACCCGACCGAGTCAAGAGGCTGATGGCACCCGAATTCGCTCCCTATTCAGAACCCGAGATCCGCTCACCCAAGGAGGCACAGATCGTCGAGGCGGCGTGCCGGCTGTTTCTGGAGCAGGGCTACGAGATCACCTCGATGGACGCGATCGCGGCCGAGGCGAACGTCTCGAAGCGCACGGTGTACAGCCACTTCCGCAGCAAGGAGGTGCTGTTCTCGGAGGTCATGGAGCGGATGTGCGCGCGGTTCGGGGTCGGCGACCGCGAAGCGATCGACCCGACCGATCCGCCCGAGCGCTACCTTTGCTCGGTCGCCAAGTTTGTGCTGTCCAAGGTCCTGGACCCCCGCATGCACTCGGTCACGCGAACCATCGCCGCGGAATCGGCGAACTTTCCGGAGATGGGGCAGCGGTTCTGGGCAATCGGCCCTGGCAACATCGTGCTGCAGATCAGCGAGTATCTGCGCCGCCAGGACGAGGCCGGGGTGCTGTCAGTGCCGGACCCCCGGCTGTCGGCCGGGATGTTCCAGAGCATGGTCGCCGGCCCGATCTTCCTGCCGATGCTGTTCACCGGCAGTTCAATCTACGCCGAGTCCGACCGCGACCGCATCGCGGGCGAGGCGACGCGCGCGTTCCTGGCGGCGCACCGGCCGGCGACGCGGTGACGCGCCTCAATCCTCGTATGAATGGCCGGCCCTGAGCCCTTCGCGGACGCGGTGGGCGATCTCCAGGAACTCCGGCGTCTCGCGGATGCCGAGCGGGCGCTCGCGGGGCAGGGTGCTCTCGACGATGTCGGTGACCCGACCGGGGCGCGGCGACATCACCACGATGCGGGTCGACAGGTAGACCGCCTCTGGGATCGAGTGGGTGACGAAGCAGATGGTCTTGTTGGTGCGTTCCCACAGTTCCAGAAGCTGCTCGTTCAGGTGGTCGCGCACGATCTCGTCGAGCGCCCCGAACGGCTCGTCCATCAGCAGCAGGTCGGCGTCGAAGGCCAGGGCCCGGGCGATCGAGGCGCGCTGCTGCATGCCGCCGGACAGCTGCCAGGGGAACTTCTTCTCGAACCCGGTCAGGTTGACCAGCGCCAGGGTGCGGGCTACGCGCTCGCGCTGCTCCTCCCGGGACAGCCCGGAGATCTCCAGCGGCAGGGCGACGTTCTTCTCGATGGTGCGCCACGGGTACAGGGCGGCGGCCTGGAACACGTAGCCGTAGGCGCGGGCGCGGCGCGCCTCCTCCGGGCTGACGCCGTTGACCCGGAGGCTGCCGGCCGTCGGCTTCTCCAGGTCGGCGATGATCCGCAGGAAGGTGGTCTTGCCGCAGCCCGACGGGCCGATGAACGACACGAAGTCGCCCTTCGACACCGTCAGGTCGACGTTCGACAGCGCGTGCACCGGGCCGTCGCCGGTCTCGAAGGTCAGTCCCAGCCCGCTGGCCTCGACGATCGGCTCGCTCATCCCTTAGGGATTCCCCCGGTGTCCGTTGCGACGCCGGGCCGGGTCAGACGCCGGCCGGCATGTTCTTCGGATCGCGGATCACCTTGCGGGGGGCGGTGATCTCCTTCCACGTCGACAGCGCCCGGCTCGGCGCCGGGTTGGCCTCGCGCGCCACGAACTCGCCGTGGCCGGGTCGCGCCTTGACCGTCGATTCCTCGACCGCCACCTCGCCGCGGGTCAGCGTGAAGCGCGGCAGGCCGGTGACCTCGATGCCCTCGAACACGTTGTAGTCGATCACCGACTGCTGGGCGCCGGCGGTGATGGTCTTCGACCGCTTCGGGTCCCACACCACCAGGTCGGCGTCGGCGCCCTCCACGATCGCGCCCTTGCGCGGGTACATGTTCAGGATCTTGGCGATGTTGGTCGAGGTGACCGCCACGAACTCGTTCATGGTCAGCCGGCCGGTGTTGACGCCCTTGGTCCAGAGCACCGGCAGCCGGTCCTCCAGCCCGCCGGTGCCGTTCGGGATCTTGGTGAAGTCGCCGAGGCCGAAGCGCTTCTGCTCGGTGGTGAAGGCGCAGTGGTCGGTCGCCACCACCTGCAGGCTGCCGGCGGCGAGACCGGCCCACAGGCCGTCCTGGTGCTGCTTGCTGCGGAACGGCGGCGACATGACGCGGCGCGCGGCGTGGTCCCAGTCCGGGTGGGCGTACTCGCTCTCGTCCAGCACCAGGTGCTGGACCAGCGGCTCGCCGTAGACCCGCATGCCCTTCTGGCGGGCCCGGCGGATCGCCTCGTGGGCCTGCTCGCAGGAGACGTGGACGACGTACAGCGGCACCCCGGCCATGTCGGCGATCATGATGGCGCGGTTGGTGGCCTCGCCCTCGACCTCGGGCGGGCGGGAGTAGGCGTGCGCCTCCGGGCCGTTGTTGCCCTCGGCCATCAGCTTCGCCTGGAGCTGGGCGACCACGTCGCCGTTCTCGGCGTGGACCAGCGGCATGGCGCCGAGCCCGGCGCAGCGCTGGAACGACGAGTACAGTTCGTCGTCGTCCACCATAAGCGCGCCCTTGTAGGCCATGAAGTGCTTGAAGGTGTTGATGCCGCGGTCGACCACCGTCGCCATCTCGTCGAACACCTGCCGGCTCCACCAAGTGATCGCCATGTGGAACGAGTAGTCGGAGCAGGCCTTCGACGACTTGTTGTCCCACATCTTCATGGCGTCGAGCAGCGACTGACCCGGCGACGGCAGGCAGAAATCCACCACCGTGGTGGTGCCGCCGGACAGCGCCGCCCGGGTCCCGGACTCGAAGTCGTCGGCGGAGTAGGTGCCCATGAAGGGCATCTCCATGTGGGTGTGCGGGTCGATGCCGCCCGGCATGACGTAGCAGCCGGCGGCGTCGAGCACCTCGTCGCCCTTCAAATCGGGACCGATCGCGGCGATCCGCCCGCCCTCGATCAGCACGTCGGCCTTCCAGCTGCGGTCGGCGGTGACAACGGTCCCGCCCTTGACGACCTTGCTCATGTCCGGTCCCTCCTCAAGGCCCCAGGGCCTACGAAACGATCTCGGCGGTCTCGACGACCGCGTGGAACAGCACGTCGGCGCCGGCCTTCGCCCACTCGGGCGAGATCTCCTCGGCTTCGTTGTGCGACAGCCCGCCGACGCACGGGCACATGATCATGGCGGTCGGCGCCACCCGGTTGATCCAGCAGGCATCGTGGCCGGCGCCCGAGATGAGATCGCGGTGCGAGTAGCCGAGCCGGTCGGCGGCGTCCCGGATGGCCGTCACGCAGCCGCTGTCGAAGGTGACCGGGTCGAAATGGCCGACCTGCTCGATCTCGATGCCGAGGCCGATCTCGTCGGCGATCTTCTGGGCGCCGGCGCGCAGCCGGGCGTCCATGTCGTCGAGGATCGCCTTGTCGGGCGAGCGGAAGTCGACGGTGAACACCGTCCGGCCGGGGATGATGTTGCGCGAGTTCGGGTAGACCTCGACATGGCCGATGGCGCCGACCGCCTTGGGCTGGTGGCTCCAGGCGATCTCGTCGACCAGCTGGGTGATCCGGGCCATGCCGAGCCCGGCGTTGACCCGCATCGGCATCGGCGTCGAGCCGGTGTGGCTCTCGCGGCCGGTCAGGGTGATCTGGATCCATTTCAGGCCCTGGCCGTGGGTGACCACGCCGATGTCCTTGCCCTCGGCTTCCAGGATCGGGCCCTGCTCGATGTGCAGCTCGAAGAAGGCCCGCATCTTGCGGGCGCCGACCTCCTCGTCGCCGGTCCAGCCGATGCGCTTCAGCTCCTCGCCGACGGTCTTGCCGGCGGCGTCCTTGATCCCGTACGCCCAGTCGAGCGCGTGGACCCCGGCGAACACCCCGGAGGCCAGCATCGGCGGAGCGAAGCGGGTGCCCTCCTCGTTGGTGAAGTTGACCACCACGATCGGGTGCCTGGTCTTGATCCCGAGGTCGTTCAGGGTGCGGATGACCTCCAGCCCGGCCAGCACGCCGAGCACGCCGTCGTACTTGCCGCCGGTCGGCTGGGTGTCGAGGTGGCTGCCGACGTAGACCGGCAGGGCGTCCGGGTCGGTGCCCTCGCGCCGGAAGAACATGGTGCCCATGCGGTCGACGCCCATGGTCATGCCGGCGTCCTCGGACCAGCGCTGGAACAGCCGCCTGCCCTCGGCGTCGAAATCGGTGAGGGTCTGGCGGTTGTTGCCGCCGGCGATGCCGGGGCCGATCTTCGCCATCTCCATCAGCGAATCCCACAGCCGCTCGCCGTTGATCCGCATGTTCTCGGCGGGTGCCGCCATTGCCCTGCTCCTGCTTCCGGTTCCGGCGACCGCAGCGCGATGGCGGGCCGCGCGCCATACCAAGATCAATCGATACCAGGCGGAGCCCGCCCGGGCCGCGCAGACGAAGCTGACCGATTGGACAACCTTATCCGCGGCCAAAGGGTGGTCAAGGCGAACCTTTGGGCAGCGACTGACCAATATCGCGGCAGTTCTGGCAATGGCGCGGCGCCTGACGGTGAAACCGCCACACGCTGGCCGCTTGCAAAGGTTCGTGGGTTCGGCGATCTCTTTCCGAGTGCTACGAACGCGGCGCCGATGACAACCAGTGATCCCTATTCCTGCCCGCCGACACTCGAGATCGTCCGGGGCGCCGTCCCGGCCGGGACCGTCGCCGGAATCTGCGCCGAGGTACGCCGGGTGCTCGGCGAACGTGATCGCCTGCCCGATGGGCAGGCCGAGATCCTGTGGTCGCTCGACCTCGCCCGGATGATGCGGCTCGGCATGCTCAAGCACCCGGCGCATGTTCTCGGGTTCCTGAACGATACGGCCCTTCCGGCGTTGTGCCGCGACGTTCTGGGACCGGACATCGCCTGCTGCCTTGCCGGCACCTTCGTCCGCGATTTCCGCCCCGACCTCGGTTCCGAGCCGGCCCGGATGCATTTCGACGCGAACGTCCTCGGGCTTTCGGTCCCGATGCTGAACGTCTGGGTGCCGCTCAACGACGTCGGCCGCGACGCGCCCGGCCTGACCATGGCGACCCGGCCGCACTGGCCGCGCGCGCACTGGGACAAGGTGGTCGCCGCCGCCGACCGCAACGGCCTGTTCCCGACGGGCGCGCGTGCCGGCCTGGCGTTCCCGCACGAGGAGATCGTTGCCCTGGCCCACGCAGAAGCCGACTGGCCGTTGGTCGAGTCCGAACTGGTGGCCGGCGACGTGCTGGTCTTCGACCACCAGCACATTCACGGCACCCAGATGTCGCTCGCCGCCGCCGGCCGCCGCTCGTCGCTGGAGATCCGCCTGGTGTCGGTGGAGTCCGCCCGGCGGCTGAAGGCACTCGGCGGGCCGCAGGAGTTCGTGATCATCCGCTGAGCTGGGTCGGTCGATCACCGGTCGGGAGCGTGGCCAGCAGCTCGCGGACGCGGGCTGTCGCCCGCGCCGCCCGGTCCGGGTCCGGATCGCCGATCCGGAACACGATCGCGAGCAGCAGGGCGGCCGGGACCAGGTCTGGCGGCGGCGCCTCGTGGAGCAACCTCAGCAGGGGCCCGAACGCGGCGGCGTCGGGTTCGGATCCGTCGTCGTCGATGTAGCCCGACACCAGGCAGTCCTGCTCGTCGGTCTCGTGCAGGGCGACCGGCGCCGGCACCGGGACGCCGAGCCGCCCGGCCCAGAACGCCAGCGTCGTCGCCTCTGTCATCGCCCGCGCAGGGCCACCAGCCACAGCAGGGCCGCCACCGTCGCGGCGATGCCGGGCAGCACCGTGGCGGCGATCCAGCCGTGGCCGAGCAGGCCCTCCTCGATCGCCACCAGGCTCGGGATCAGGTAGCCGTAGGCCATGACCTTGGCCGAGGGCAGGCGCAGCGTGGCGTAGCGCACCAGGAACAGGGTGACCGCCGTGGCGGCGATCGCGACATACACCACCGCCACCCAGACCACCGGCGGCAGCGCCGCCCAGTCGGTTTCCACGATCGCCGGGGCGGCGTAGACCGCCGTCACCAGGGCGGCGGCGCTCAGCGTCCAGAACGTGAAGGCCAGCCCGCTCTCGCGGCGCACCAGGCGCGGTACCATCGGGACGTAGAGCGCGTGGCAGACGCAGCCGATCAGGAACAGCGTCTCGCCCGGGTCGATGTCGAGCGCCAGCAGGCGGTAGAGGTCGCCCCGGAAGATCACCCACAGCGCGCCCGCCGCCGCCAGCAGCAGCCCGCCCATGACCGCCGGCGGCACCGGCTGGCGCAGGATCGGCCAGGCGAACACCGCGGTCATCAGCGGCGTCATGGTGAACACCGCGCCCATGGCGACCGGGTCGGCCAGCCGCAGGCCCTCGAACATCAGCACGAAGTACGTGGCCAGCAGCCCGCCCAGCAGGGCGTAGCGCCAGGGGGCGGCGACATCGCTGCGGCGGAGCGATCCGGCGGCGGCCGCGGCCGCGCCGATCACCACGGCCGCGATCACGAACCGCACCGCGGTCAGCGCACCGGGGTCGAGCAGCGGCGCCGCCAGCCCGCCGAGGCTGAACGAGCCGCTGATCAGCAGCGCGAACAGCAACATCGCCGCGTGGCCCTTCAGGGCCTCGCGCCGGACCGCGGGATCGTGCGCGACGCTACTCAGCGGCGACGCTCGACGGGTTGTTCGGGTGCATCGTCCAGTTGGCGTAGTCCGGCGAGA
>CAYNFA010000016.1:0-10497 GCA_964396345.1 uncultured Thalassobaculum sp. | reverse complement strand
AGACCACCCGGCCGGTGCGCCGGTCCAGGGTGCCGGGGGCCAGCGGCTCCATGGTGATGCAGTTCTCGACCGGGCAGACGTTGACGCACAGGTTGCAGCCGACGCACTCCGCCTCGATCACCTCGAAGTGGCGCTTGCCGGCGACCGTGCTGGTGATCGCCTGGTGCGAGGTGTCCTCGCAGGCGATGTGACAGCGTCCGCACTTGATGCAGGCATCCTGGTCGATGCGCGCCTTGGCGACGTAGTTGAGGTTCAGGTACTGCCAGTCGGTGACGTTCGGCACGGCGCGGCCGACGAAGGCGTCGAGGTCGGCGTGGCCGCCCTGGTCCATCCAGGATGTCAGCCCCTCGATCATCTCCTGGACGATCTTGAAGCCGTAGGTCATGGCGGCGGTGCAGACCTGCACGTTGCCGGCGCCCAGCGCCATGAACTCGGCGGCGTCGCGCCAGGTGGTGATGCCGCCGATGCCGGAGATCGGCAGGCCGCGGGTCTCGGCGTCGCGGGCGATCTCGGCGACCATGTTCAGGGCGATCGGCTTGACCGCCGGCCCGCAATAGCCGCCGTGGCTGCCCTTGCCGTCGATCGACGGCTCCGGCGAGAAGCTGTCCAGGTCGACCGCGGTGATCGAGCTAACGGTGTTGATCAGCGACACCGCGTCGGCGCCGCCTTTCCGGGCGGCGCGGGCCGGGTGGCGGATGTCGGTGATGTTCGGCGTCAGCTTGACGATCACCGGCATCCGGCTCGCCGCCTTCACCCAGCGCGTCACCATCTCGATGTATTCCGGCACCTGGCCGACCGCCGAGCCCATGCCGCGCTCGGACATGCCGTGCGGGCAGCCGAAGTTCAGCTCGACGCCGTCGGCGCCGGTGTCCTCGACCTTGGCCATGATGTCGGTCCAGCACGACTGCTCGCACGGCACCATCAGCGACACCACGACGGCGCGGTCCGGCCAGGCGCGCTTGACGCGCTTGATCTCGTCGAGGTTGACCTGCAGCGGCCGGTCGGTGATCAGCTCGATGTTGTTGAGCCCGAGCAGCCGCCGGTCGGCGCCCCAGACCGCGCCGTAGCGCGGGCCGCTGACGTTGACGATGTGGGGGTCGAGGCCGAGGGTCTTCCACACCACCCCGCCCCAGCCGGCCTGGAAGGCGCGGACGACGTTGTACTCCTTGTCGGTCGGCGGCGCCGAGGCCAGCCAGAACGGGTTCGGCGACCTGATTCCGACGAAGCTGCTGCGAATGTCGGCCATGCCGGTCTCCCTCAGCTCAAGGAACGGTGGATGCTCTCGGCGGCGTCGCGGCCCATCGCGACGGCCGACACCGTGAGGTCGTCGCCACCGGCCACGCAGTCGCCGCCGGCCCAGACCTTCGCCATCGAGGTGCGGCCCTCGGCATCGACCCGGATGCGCCCGCCCTCCAGCGCGATCGCGCCGTCCAGCGGGGCGGCCACGAAGCTCTGGCCGATCGCCCGGAACACCTGGTCGGCGGCCAGCGTCAGGGTCTCGCCGGTGCCGTCCAGGCGGCCGTCGGCGAGGCGGGTGTACTCGAGCTCGATGCCGGTGACCCGGCCGTGCCCGGCGAGCACCCGGCGGGGCCGCAGCCAGTGCCGGATCGCGACACCCTTGGAGGCGGCCAGATCCTGCTCCCAGGCCGAGGCGTTCATGTGCTCGCGGCCGCGCCGGTAGCAGATCGTCACCTCCTCGGCGCCCAGCAGCTTGGCCTGCACGGCGGCGTCGATGGCGGTCATGCCGCCGCCGATCACCACCACCCGCCGCCCGACCGGCAGGGTGGCGAGGTCCGAGGCCTGGCGCAGCTCGGCGATCCAGGCGACCGCGTCGGTCACCCCGTCGGCGTCGTCTCCCGGGGTCCCGAGCGCGTTCACCCCGGCGAGCCCGAGGCCGAGGAACACCGCGTCGTAGCCGGCGCACAGCCCGGCCAGGGTGACGTCGCGGCCGAGGGCTCGGCCGGGCTCGACGGTGATGCCGCCGATCGCGGTGACGTACTCGACCTCGGCCTGGGCGAAGCCGTCGACGGTCTTGTAGGCGGCGATGCCGTACTCGTTCAGGCCGCCGGCCTTGGGCCGGGCGTCCAGCACCGTCACCTCGTGGCCGTGCACGGCGAGCCGGTGCGCGCAGGCGAGGCCGGCCGGCCCGGCGCCGACCACCGCGATCCGCCGGCCGGTCGGTGCGGCGCGCCGGTAGAACTGCCGGCCGGCCGCCATCGCCGCGTCGGTGGCGACGCGCTGCAGCCGGCCGATCTCGACCGGCCGGCCCTCGGCGGCCTCGCGCACGCAGGCCTGCTCGCACAGGGTTTCGGTCGGGCAGACCCGGGCGCACATGCCGCCCAGGATGTTCTGGTCGAAGATCGTCTTGGCGGCGCCGAGAGTGTTTCCGGTCGCGATCTGGCGGATGAACATCGGGATGTCGATGCCGGTCGGGCAGGCCGTCACGCAGGGCGCGTCGTAGCAGAAGTAGCAGCGGTCGGCGGCGACCAGCGCCTCGTGGCGGTCGAGCGGCGGGTGCAGGTCGCCGAAGCCGCGCTCGTACTCCTCGGGCGCCAGCCGCCCGGCGGCGACCCCGGTCTCGAGACGTGCCTCGGTCATCGTCGCCCTCCTGCCCCGCTGATAGCCTCGGTTATTTCAGCATCGAATCTGATCAACTGGTCAAATTTATTGTGGCGACTCGATCTTCTCCCAGGTCAGCACGCGCTGGCGAACGGCGTCGCCGACGCGGTCCGTCGGCGGCCGCAGCACCATGCGGTCGCCCTCGAAGCTGACTTGCCGGACCTGGTCGATCGCGAACCGCGACGGGTCGGAGGCGGCGTCCACCTTGGTCACCAGCCGCTGGCCGTCGAAGCTGTAGTTGCCGCAGTACGAGTTGTACTCACGCTTCTCGCCTTCCGGCATCTCGGTGCGGCCATCGCACAGCACCGCCATCATCCGGCCTTCGGCCGAAAACGTGACGACCCCCATGGGGATCGGGCCGTAGGGCGGCGACAGCGGCCTGCCCTCGGGGTCGTGGCCGGCGGTCTCCACCAACCTCCAGGTACCGACGATGTCTCGCATTTGCTAGCGTCCGTTCGACAAGAATGATCAGACGGCTCGCCGAGCCGTCCAGGGAGGAAGCCATGATCTACGAATTCCGCACCTACACCACCCCCATCGGGATGGCGCCCGAGCTCGCCAGGCTGTCCGGCGAGGTCGGCCGCGACATCCGCAAGGACGATTACGGCAAGCTCGAGGGCTATTGGATGACCGAGATCGGGCCGCTGAACCAGGTGATGCACCTGTGGTCCTACGCCGATCTGAACGCCCGCCAGCAGGCCCGCGACGGGCTCGGCCGCAACGAGGCCTGGCGCACCCGGTACCTGCCGGTGGCCGGCCCGCTGATCCGGCGCCAGGACGTCCGCCTGATGTGGGCGATCAAGCCGGTGGTCGGCCCCGAGGGCAGCGGCCATGTCTACGAGTATCGGGTCTACCGGTGCCGGGTCGGCAAGTCGCGGGCGTTCGCCGAGAAGCTGCGCGACGCGCTGCCGGCGCGCGAGAAGTACTCGAAGAACGTCGGCATCTGGCTGACCGAGGCCGGCCAGCCGAACGAGGTGTCGCACCTCTGGGCCTACGACAGCCTGAACCACCGGGCCGAGGTCCGGGCCGCAGCGCTGCGCGACCCCGACTGGCGGGAGTTCCTGAAGAACGGGCCCGAGATGATCGAGGACATGCAGTCGATGATCCTGCTGCCCTCGGCACACTCGCCGATGAAGTAGCGCTCAGCTGGACCTTGGCCAATAGTGTGATCGCGGGTCGCCCGGCGGCGGCGCCCCCTCACTTGTGGTCATTCCGGACCGGGCCGCCGCAGGCGGGGCGGAGCCGGAACCCACCCGACGCACCGCGCTTGCAGCGGCCTGCGCCCGTCGCCCCGTGGGTTCCGGCTCGGCCGCGCCGGGGCGGCGCGTCCGTCCGGAATGACGACGGGGGGTGGGGTCGTTCACGCTGCGGAGAACCGGATACTTTCATGTCCCGGCAGCGGCCGCGACGTCGACAATTCCCCAGGCCACCGCGCTACGGACCATCTGCCGCCATCCCCGCCGTGCCAACTTGGCCAAAGTCGAGCTCAGTCCCCGGCGCGGTCGCCGGCCAGGGTCTTCGGGCGCAGCACGGCGAAGGCGACCCGGCCGACCAGCATCGCCGCCGTGACGTGCAGGAACGCCAGTCCCCAGCCGATCGTCGACATGCCGCCGGCGAGGTCGAGGATCACCCCCATCGCCAGCGGCCCGACGAAGCCGCCGGCGTAGCCGAGCATCGAGTGCACGGCCAAGGTGGCGCCGCGCCGGCCGGGCTCGGCGCTGCCGGCCGCACCGGCGGTGAGGGACGAGGAATCCAGCCAGATCACCACGCCGTAGACCAGGATAAGCGCCACCGCGAGTTCGTAGGAGAACGGCCCGAGGAAGCCGATGACGGCGGCGCACAGCGCCGACGCCACCATCGCGACGCGCACCAGCCGCTGCCGGCCGAGCCGGATCGAAACCTCGTTGCCGGCGACGCTGGCCCAGGTCCCGACCAGCCCGACCAGGGTGATCACCGCGGTCGCCGGCAGCCACGGTTCGCCGTCGCCGGCGGTCAGCGCCACCCAGGCGAGGAACGCCACGCCCCAGCCGCGAAGCGTGTTCATTTCCCAGGTGTGGACGCAGTACGCCAGCGCGTAGGCCATCGCCGACCGGTTGCGCAGGATCGGTCCGAAATCGAACAGCCGGCCGACCGGCGCCTCGGCGCGCGGTTGCTGCGCCGGGGCCGCCACGGCGACGACCAGCCACGCCGCCACGGCGCAGGCGGCCGACGCCCAGAACACGCTCCGCCAGCCGAGCAGGTCCTCGAACGCCCCGGCGAACGCGAACGAGGCGGCGCCGGCGATGCCGATGCTGAGCGCGTGGCCGGCGACCGCGCGCGACATCAGCTTGCCGTCGACCCGGTCGGCCAGCAGCTTGAGCCCGGTCATGTAGGTTCCGGCCCAGCCGATGCCGGCGAGCACGCGGGCGAACGCCGCCGTCCAGAAATCCTCGGCGAACAACGCGAAGCAGAGATGGCCGACGATGGTGAGCGCCACGCCCAGCAGGTAGATCCGCTTCGGGTCGATGCGGTCGGTCGAGGTCACCAGGATCGGCACCGAGACCGCGTAGGCGAGGTAGAACAGCCCGGTGATCCAGCCGGCGTCGGCGTTGTCGATGCCCCACTCGGCCATCCGCCCCGGAATCAGCGCCGGCCAGGCGTAGGCGCCGATCTGCGCCAGGATCTGGGCGCCGCACACGATGGTGACGAGCCGTCGTGGCGATACGGCGCCCGTCGTCGGGGCGGCCATGGCTGGCGCCCGACTATTCGGCGGCGGCGGCCCCCAACGGTCGCTCGGCCAGCCTCAGTTCGCGGGCCAGCAGCGAGTAGCTGGCGTGGCGGGCGCGCTCGTCGTGCGCCCAGGTCACGATCGCCAGTTCGTCGACGCCGACCCGCCCGGCCAAGTCGCGGATCCGGGCCGCGACCTCGGGCGCGGCGCCGACCATCGAGGTCTGGCGCAACTCGGCGATCCGCGCCGCCTCGGCGCCGGTGTACTCGTAGCTCATCGCCACCTCCGGGGGATCGAGCGGCAGGTAGACGCCGCGGTCGCGGTAGAGCTGCCAGCGGGCGCGAGAACTGTAGTGGTGCTGCGCCTCCTCGGCGGTCTCGGCGGCCAGCGCCCACACGCAGATGCCGGCGTTCGGCTTGGGGTGCCGGGCGCTCGGCCGGTAGTGGGTCCGGTAGATGTCGAGCGCCTCCTGCCCGCCGCGGCCGTCGGTGAAGAACCAGGCGAAGCTGTACGGCAGGCCGAAATGCGCGGCGACCTGGGCGCCATAGGTCGAACTGCCGAGGATCCAGAGCTCAGGGGCGGTATCACCCTTCGGCATCGCCTCGACGGCGCCGTACGGGTGGCCGGCGGCCAGCGGCTCGCCGTGCACCCAGGCATCGAGGTCGGCGACGTCGTTGGGGAACTGCGCCGGCCGCTCGCCGGCCATCGGGTTCAGGGCGTAGGCGGTGCGGCCGTCCGAGCCGGGGGCGCGGCCGAGGCCGAGGTCGATCCGGCCGGGCGCCAGCGCGTCGAGCACCCGGAACTGCTCGGCGACCTTCAGCGGCGCGTAGTGCGGCAGCATGACGCCGGCGCTGCCCACCCGGATCGTGCGGGTGTGGGTGGCGATGGCGGCGACCAGGATCTCCGGCGCAGTGCCGACGATGGTCGGGTGGCTGTGGTGCTCCGACACCCAGAACCGGTGGTAGCCGAGGGTGTCGCACAGCTGCGCCAGCGCCAGCGTGTCGCGGATCGCCTGCCCCTGCGGGCGGCCGGCGGCGGCGATCGACTGGTCGAGGACGGAAACGCGCATGGCGGGCACTCCTGAAACGGGCGGATCAGATCGGATCCCACGAGAAGATATCGCCCGAGCGGTCGAGCGGATAGAACGCCGGCCTGAGCGCCGGGATGGCGTGGTCGGCGAGGCTTCGGCAGGTCCAGCCTTCCGAGCGGTGCACCGAGCGCACCGGCCGCGACTGCCCCATCAGGAAGATCTCGTTCATCCGCACCGCGAAGATCTGTCCGGTGACGTCGCGCGAGGCGTCGGCGAGCAGGAAGGCGCACAGCGGCGCGATCTTCTCCGGTCCCATCGCCTGCAGGCGGGCGACCCGGGCCTTCTCGTCGTCGGTCTCGGCCGGGATCGTGCCGATCATCCGGCTCCACGCGAACGGCGAGACGCAGTTCGAGCGCACCCCGAAGCGCGCCATGTCGAGGGCGATCGACTTTGACAGCCCGACCAGGCCGAGCTTGGCGGCGGCGTAGTTGGCCTGGCCGACATTGCCGATCAGCCCCGAGGTCGAGGTGAAGTGCACGAAGGCGCCGCTCTCCTGCTCCCGGAAGATCCGGGCGGCGGCGTGCGAGACATAGAAGCTGCCGAGCAGGTGGACCCGGATCACCGCCTCGAAATCGGCGACGCTCATCTTGTGGAAGATGGCGTCGCGCAGGATCCCGGCGTTGTTGACGACGCCGTCGAGGCGCCCGAAAGCCGTCAGCGCGGTCTCGACGATGTTGGCCGCCGCGACCGGGTCGGCGACGCTGTCGACATTCGCGACGGCGGTGCCGCCGGCGGCGCGGATCAGCCCGACCACCTCCTCGGCGGGGCCGGCGCTGGAGCCGGCGCCGTCGGTGGCGGCGCCGACGTCGTTGACCACCACGCTGGCGCCCTCGGCGGCGGCCAGCAGCGCGATCTCCCGGCCGATGCCGCGACCGGCGCCGGTGACGATCACCACCTTGCCGGCCAGCGCCGGCGCCTCGGCGTTCTCCATCGCGTCGTCCTCGCGGCTCTGACTGGGCCGGCGACCTTGGCACCCGCCCCGAACAGCGTCAACGCGGCGAGGGGTTGATTGACTGTTTCCAAACGGCGGGTTGTGCGAGGCTGCCGGCCGCCCGGCGACCGGAGGCCCGCATGCCGATCGACTACGACACCCTGATGAACTGGCCGTTCCCGGACGTCGAGCACCGCTACACCGAGCGCGACACCATCCTGTACGCGCTGGGTGTCGGCTGCGGCCACGACCCGGTCGACGGGGGCGACCTGCGCTTCGTCTACGAGGACGGACTTCGGGTGCTGCCGACCATGGCGGTGGTGCTGGGGTACCCGGGATTCTGGCTCAAGGACCCGGCGACCGGGGTCGACTGGCGACAGACCCTGCACGGCGAGCAGGGATTGGACCTGCACCGGCCGCTTCCGGCGGCGGGCACCGTCATCGGCCGGACCCGCGTCACCGGGCTGGTCGACAAGGGCGAGAAGGGCGCCCTGCTGTTCTCGGAACGCGAGGTCGTCGAGGCGGCGAGCGGCGAGCGGCTGTGCACGGTGACCTCGACCACCTTCCTGCGCGGCGAGGGTGGCTTCGGCGGACCGGGCGGTCCGGCGCCGGCGCCGCACCCGATGCCGGGTCGCGCCGCCGACCTTGCCGTCGACCTGCCGACCCTGCCGCAGGCGGCGCTGATCTACCGCCTGTCCGGCGATGACAACCCGCTGCACGCCGACCCGGCGATCGCGGCGGCGGCCGGGTTTCCGCGCCCGATCCTGCACGGGCTCGCCACCTACGGGGTCGCCGGCCGCGCCGTGCTGCGGGCCTGCTGCGACGACGACCAGTCCCGGCTGCGCAGCCTGCAGGTGCGGTTCTCGGCCCCGGTGTTTCCGGGCGAGACCATCCGCACCGAGATCTGGCGGGACGGCGACGCGGTGTCGTTCCGCTGCCGGGCGGTCGAGCGCGGCGTGGTTGTCCTGAACAATGGCCTGGCGGTGCTTGGGCCTGGCGGTGCTGGCAGGGTGAGCGGCGATCCGACATGACCACCGTGATCCGCCTCGATGACCTCGATCTCGCCGGCCTGCTCCGGCCCGGCGAGACGGTTGTGGTCTCGCAGGCGACGGCCGAGCCGACCAGCCTGACCGAGGCCCTGGTGCGCCAGCGGCACGCGATCGGGCCGGTGCGTGTGTTCCTGGGGGCGGTGTTCTCGGACACCTTCGCGCCGGAGGCGACCGACGGCATCGCGTTCTCCGGATACGGCGGCATCGGCGCCACCGGCCGCCTGGCGCGCGCCGGCCGGCTCGACGTGGTGCCGGCGCAGTACAGCCGGCTGCCGGCGATGTTCGCCGACGGCAGCCTGCCGGCGGACGTCGCGCTGCTGCAGCTCGCCCCAGGCCGTGGCGGCGAACCGCGCAGCCTCGGGCTCGGCCACGACTACGCCTCGGCGGCGGCGCGGCGCGCCCGGCTGGTGATCGCCGAGGTCAACGACCGGGTGCCCTGGACCCACGGCGCCGAACTGCCGGCCGACCTGCGCGTCGACATCGTGGTCGAGGTCTCGCGGCCGCCGGTCGAGCTGGCGGCCAGCCGGATCGGCGAGGTCGAGCAGCGCATCGCCCGCCGGGTCGCCGAGCTGGTGGCGGACGGCGCCACCATCGAGATCGGGATCGGCGCGGTGCCGGACGCGATCCTGTCGGCGCTGGCCGGCCACCGCGATCTCGGCATCCATTCCGGCATCATCGGCGACCGCGCCGCCGACCTGATCGAATCCGGCGCGGTCAGCAACGCCCGCAAGATCCGCGACGCCGGCGTCAGCGTTGCCGGATCGCTGTTCGGCACCGCCCGGCTGAACGCGCTGGCCGACCGCAACCCGGCGATCCGGCTGTGCCCGCCGTCGGTCAGCCACGGCATCGGGGTACTCGCCCGCATCCCCGGATTCGTGGCGATCAACTCGGCGGTCGAGGTCGACCTGACCGGCCAGGTCAACGGCGAGGTCGCCGGCGACAGCTATGTCGGTGCGGTCGGCGGCCAGGTCGACTTCGCGCGCGGCGCCCTGGCGGCACCCGGCGGGCGCTCGATCATCGCCCTGCCGTCGACCGCCCGGCAGGGCCTGATCAGCCGGATCGTCGCCAGCCTGGAGGGCCGGCCGGTCACCAGCCTGCGCAGCGACGCCGATCTGGTGGTCACCGAATGGGGTGTGGCCGAGCTGCGCGGCCGGTCGCTGGCCGAGCGCGCCCGGCGGATGATCGCGATCGCCGCGCCCGAGTTCCGCGAGGCGCTGGAGCGGGCGGCGGTGGCGGGTGTCAGCCGCCCTTGAAGGTCGCCTTGCGCTTGGCCCGGAACGCCGCCACGCCCTCGCCGAAATCGTCGCTGCCGAAGGCGACGGTCTGCGCCATGCCCTCGACCTCGAGAAAGCCCTCCAGCGGCAGCTCGTAGGCGCGCTGCAGCAGCTGCTTGGTCAGGCCGAAGGCCATGGTCGGCCCGTCCGCCAGCGTCGCGGCGAGGCCGAGCGCGGTCTCCATGAGCGCTTCCGGTGCGGCGAGGTGGGTCACGAAGCCCATGGCGTGCGCCTCGGTGGCGGACACCTCGCGGTTGGAGAACAGCAGTTCCTTGGCCCGGATCATGCCGACGGCGCGCGGCAGGGTGTAGGCCAGCGCCAGGTCGGGCACGGCGCCGATGCCGGGGAATCCGGCCTTGAACTTGGCATCGACCGAGGCGCAGACGATGTCGCCGGTCAGCGCCAGCGAGAAGCCGGCGCCGGCCGCCACGCCGTTGACCGCGACGATCACCGGCTTGTCGGCGGTCAGCAGCGGGATCAGCCAGCGGTAGGTGCGCTGCATGCGCCGGCGCATCGACACCGTGGCGCGGTCGTCCATCGCCCGGATGTCGCCGCCGGCGCAGAACGCCCGGCCGGTGCCGGTCAGCACGATGGCCCGGATTTCGGGGTCGGTGATCAGCGCCGGCAGGGTCTCCTCGATCCCGGCCTTGATGCCGCCGGACAGCGCGTTCAGCGAACCCGGCTCGTTCAAGGTCAACACCGCCACCGCGCCCTCGCGGCGCAGCAGCACCGAGCGGTGCTCATTCCCGGTCATGTCGAGCCTCCCTGGTCGGCGCTCGTCCCGGAGCCGGTTTCCGAAACGTCGGATTGCCCGGAACTATCGTGGC
>CAYNFA010000015.1:0-17693 GCA_964396345.1 uncultured Thalassobaculum sp. | reverse complement strand
TCATTCCCTGGAACGTGCCTCTGCTGCTGATGGCGCTGAAAATCGCCCCGGCGATCCTGGCCGGCAACGCGGTGATCGTGAAGTCGGCCGAGGAGGCCCCGCTGACGGTGCTGCGGGTCTGCCAGATCCTGAACGCGGTGCTGCCGGCCGGCGTGTTCAACATGCTGTCCGGCTTCGGGCCCGAGTGCGGCGCGCCGCTGGTGGCTCACCCGAAGGTTGGCAAGATCACCTTCACCGGCTCGGTCGAGACCGGGAAGATCGTCTACAAGACCGCCGCCGACAAGCTGATCCCGGTGACCCTGGAGCTCGGCGGCAAGTCGCCGATGATCGTGTTCCCGGACGCCAACGTCGACAAGGCAGTCGACGGCGCCGTCATCGGCATGCGCTTCACCCGGCAGGGCCAGTCCTGCACGGCGGCCAGCCGGATCTTCGTGCACGAGAAGGTGTACGACGACTTCGTCGCCAAGCTGCGCGGCAAGGTCGACGCCATGGTGATGGGCGACCCGCTGGACGAGAAGACCGACATCGGCACCATCATCTCGCCGGAGCAGTTCAAGAAGGTTCAGGGCTACATCGAGCATGGCCGCAACGAGCCGGGCGCCAAGCCGATCGAATGCTCGGCTATGCCGACGGACCCGAAGTTCAAGGACGGGCTGTTCATACGGCCGGTGGTTTTCACCGAGATCGGCCACGACAGCCGGCTCGCCCGCGAGGAGATTTTCGGCCCGGTCACCTGCATCTTCCGGTGGACGGACCAGGCGCAGGTGCTGGCCGCCGCCAACGACACCGAGTACGGCTTGGCCGCCACGGTGTGGACCAACGACCTGAAGGCGGCGCTGACGTTTACCGAAAGGCTCGAAGCCGGATTCGTGCAGGTGAACCAGAACCTGGTCGTGCAGCCCGGGCTGAGCTACGGCGGCGTGAAGAACTCGGGCCTCGGCAAGGAAGCCACGCTGGAGTCGATGCTCGAGCATTTCACCCACAAGAAGACCATCATCTTCAACAAGACCTGACGCGTGACGGCCACTCCGAGCACGTCGGCGAACGGCGGGGCCGGCTCCAAAGCCGGTTCCCGTCTTCGCCGATTGTTCGTGGGCGTCGTGGTGGTGCTGCTCGCGGTCAACGCGGTGGTGGCCGGAGGTGTGCTCTGGCTGCGGACCTCGGTCGCGACGATCGACGGCCGGCTCGACGGGTTTAAGGGGCTGTCGGCACCGGCAACGGTAAGCCGCGATTCCCGGGGCGTGCTGTACATCGTCGCGTCCACGCCGACCGACGGCAGTTTTGCGCTTGGCTTCGCCCACGCCCAGGATCGGCTCTGGCAGATGGAGATGACGCGCCGAATCGGAATGGGGCGCCTGGCCGAGATCATCGGCGAGGCCGCCCTGCCGATCGACCGAATGATCCGCACGCTCGGCCTGCACCGTCTGGCGGAGGCCAACCTGCAGCGTCTGTCGGCCGAGGCGCGCGCCCACGTCGACGCTTACGCCGCCGGGGTCAACGCCGTCATCGAGGCGCGCTCCGGCGCTCTGCCGCCGGAGTTCGTGCTGCTCGGGCACCAGCCCGAACCCTGGCACCCCGCCGACAGCCTGGTCTGGGGGCGCCTGATGTCGCTGCAACTCGCCGGCAACTGGTTCAGTGAGATCCTGCGGGCCCGATTGCTGAAGGCCGGCATGACGGCCAGCGACCTCGACACGCTGTGGGCGGCAACCCCGGAGCGCGAGGATCCGCCGGCGACGCCGTCGCTGGCCGCGCTCGAACTCCTGGAGACGGATTGGCTGGAGGCGATGGCCGCGGCGCTGCCGGATGAACTGTCGCCCCGCCTAGCCTCCAACGCCTGGGCCCTGACCGGCGCGCGCACGCCCACCGGCAAGCCCGTCCTCGCCGGCGACCCTCATCTGGCGTTCACGGATCCCGGCCATTGGACCCTGGCGCGGATCGAGGCCCCCGGCTACCGCCGCGTCGGCGCCTTCGTGCCAGGGGTCCCGTTCCTGGTCATCGGCCACAACGGCCAAGTCGCCTGGTCGCTGACGACCACCCACTCCGACACCCAGGACCTGTTCGTCGAGAAGCTCGATCCGAGCGACGAGCGACGCTATCTCACCCCCGAGGGCAGCGCCGAATTCGCCACCCGCGAGGAGACGATCACGGTCGGCGGCGGGGATACGCAGCGGCTTGTGGTGCGGACCACCCGGCACGGGCCGGTGGTCTCCGACGCCATGGACAGCGCCTCGGCCGCAGCCCCTGCCGGAGCCGTCCTTGCTCTGGCATCGCCGGTGTTGCGGGAGGACGACCGCACCGCCGAAGCGCTGTATCGCATGGGGGCAGCGGCCGATGCCGCTTCCTTCGCCGCAGCGCTTCGCGGGTTCGAAGCACCCCAGCAGAACGTCATGTTCGCGGATGTCGAGGGGAGTGTCGGCCTGATCTCGGCGGGCCGGGTGCCGATCCGGCGGTCCGGTGACGGCTTCCTGCCCGCGGCCGGCTGGACCGGTGACCAGGACTGGATCGGCTGGGCCGAGTTCGAGGCCCTTCCGGCCGCTGTTGACCCGCCAGGTGGGGCCGTGGTGAACGCCAACAACCGGGTGGTTGGGACCGAGCCCCGGCTCTTTCTGGGACGCGAGTTCGATGCTCCCTACCGAGCCCAGCGGATCGTGGATCGGCTTCGCGGCAGCGACGGGTCCCTTGCGGCGATGGCGGACATCCAACTCGATCAGGTGTCGCTGTTCGCCCGCGAGGTCGTCCCGCTCTTGCTGAAGACCGTCGAAGGGCTGACGCCGGACGCCGCCACCGGCGCCGCGCTCGACCTGCTTCGTACCTGGGACGGCGCCATGATGATCGACCGTCCGGAGCCGGTGGTGTTCGCGGCCTGGCTGGCGGCGCTGCACCAGCGCCTGTTCGCCGACGATCTCGGTCCCCTGCTCCCGCAGTATCGCCGCATCCGCGCTGCCACCCTGATCCGGGTCCTGACGGTCGAGCCCCGGTGGTGCGACGACCGGCGCACGCCGGCCCTGGAAAGCTGCGCCGACACGGTCGCCGGCGCGCTTTCTGAATCGGTCGCGGCCATGACCAAGCGGTTCGGCAGCGATATAGCCGGCTGGCGTTGGGGACGGGCCCACCAGGCGGTGTTCGAGCAACGGGTCTGGAGTCGAGTACCGGTGATCGGCCCGTTCCTGGAACGTCGCGCGTCGACCGGGGGCGGCGATTACACCGTCGACCGCGGAAGCTGGTCAGCAGCGGAGGACCCGGCGTTCCGCCACGACCATGGGGCATCCCTGAGGGTCCTGTACGATCTGGCCGACCTCGACCGGTCTGGTTTCGTGGCAACGCTCGGGGCGTCCGGAAACCCGTTCTCGCCGTACTACTCGAGCTGGCAGAAGGACTGGGCCGCCGGTCGGACGTTCACCATTCCCACCGAGCCGGAAACCGTTGCAGCCCGCCTGGAACTCGCTCCCTGACGCTCAGAACCGGATCTTGGCACCGACCGTGAACTTCTGGTCGAGCCGGCTTTCGCCGAGTTTGCCGGCCGATTCGGACTCTCCCAGATAGAAAGCGCGGTATTCAGCCGACAACGCCCAGGTGTTCCCGAGATCAAAATCGGCGCCGAACCCGATGTGGGCGGTCGGCGCCACGCTGCCGCTGTCGGTCGGGTCGCTGGTGCCTACCCCGTCGGGGAGCTGCGTGCCGGAATAGTTCAGCCCGACGCCCCCAACAATTCGCGGGGTCACCAGCGTTCCGGTCCGAAAGCCGTAGGAGCCCGATACGACGAAAGCCTGACCATCGCCGCCGACGGCACGGGGCGACGTCGATCCGGAGGTGAAGGGGATGACGTCCGAGGCGGTGATCCGCGAGAACGTTACGCTCAGATCGGCGCGAAATCGCGAGGAATCGTCGGAGGGGACGCCGAACTCCGGCAATTCCTCAGCACCGCCGACAATGTACCAAGTCGCCGGCGCGGCGAGGTGTTCATCGGCCATAGCCGGCGCGGCGATCAGCATAGGAACACACAGTGCCCTAATCAGGAGCCGGGCGATTGCTCGATTGTCGCTGCCAGCCACCTACTCATCCCCCACAGCATGGCGGCGACCGGAAAGCCGGGGACGCCGCAAAGCGCATCGATCCCCTATAGCCCCCCGACCATGTACCATGGGAGGCTCCGAAAAGCCAACGCGGGGCCCTTCAGACACGCCCAAATTACGCGAGAGCTTGCTAACGAAGTCTTGACGCCGGGGCAACGGCGATGCGGGAAACAGTCATGCCGATACCGGTCGATCTCGACTCCATCCGCGACGCCGCGACCATCATCCAAGGCGCCGTCGTCCGGACGCCCACGCTGGACAGCCCGACGCTGTCCCGGATGTTCGGGTGCCGCCTGGCGCTGAAGCTGGAGACGCAGCAGCACACCAGTTCGTTCAAGGAGCGCGGCGCCCTGGTGAAACTGACTGGCCTGGACGACGACGAGAGGCGGCGCGGCGTCATCGCCATGTCAGCCGGCAACCACGCCCAGGGCGTGGCCTACCATGCCGCCCGCCTCGGTATTCCCGCGACCATCGTGATGCCGGAGACCACACCGTTCTCGAAAGTCGAGCGGACGCGGTCGCACGGCGCCCGGGTCGTGCTCCGGGGTCGGACGTTGACAGACTGCCGGGTGGAAACCGAGCGCCTCATCGCCGAAGAGCGTCTCGTCCTGGTGCATCCCTACGACGATTGCGACATCATTCGCGGCCAGGGCACCATCGGCCTGGAAATCCTGGAGGCGGTTCCCGACGCCGACACGCTGCTGATACCGATCGGCGGCGGCGGATTGATCAGCGGCATTGCGATCGCCGCCAAGGCGATCAACCCCGCCATCCGGATCGTCGGGGTCCAGGTCGAGAGCTACCCGTCAATGCTGCAGGCGATGCATGGCCAGCCGCCCACGTCCGGCGGCACGACCCTGGCCGAGGGTATCGCCGTCAAGGATCCGGGCCGCCTCACACTGGCCGTCGTGTCGGCGCTGGTCGACGACATCGTGCTGGTTCCGGAGCGGGCGATCGAGCGCGCGGTGCAGATCCTGATCGAGGAGCAGCGTCTGGTGGCCGAGGGCGCCGGTGCCGCCGGTATCGCCGCCCTGATCCACGCGCCCGAACGGTTCGCCGGGCAACGTGTGGCCACGGTGATCTGCGGCGGCAACATCGATTCCCGAATCCTGGCCTCGGTGATGATGCGAGGACTGGTGCGCGACGGCCGGTTGGTGCGACTGCGGGTCGAGATCTCCGACGAGCCCGGGGTGCTCGCCACCGTCGCGCGGGTGATCGGCGAGACCGGCGGCAACATCGTCGAGGTCTACCACCAGCGCCTGTTCCAGGACGTGCCGGTCAAGCACGCCGACCTCGATGCCGTGGTCGAGACCCGCAACGCCGATCATGTGCGGGACATACTGGCGCGGTTCGACGAACTCGGGATGAAGGCACGCCTGCTCGGGACCAGCGCGATCGATGGCACGGTGATCTGACGGGCAGAGCCGCCAGGGATCAGGCGAGCGCGCGGTACCTGCCGCGCCAATAGATCAGCGGAGCCGCATCGTCGAGCACCTCGGCCCGCAGGACGAGCCCAACCACGATAACGTGATCGCCGCCGTCGTAGCGCGCGTGCACTCGACAGTCGAGAGCCGCCATGGCGTCGGCGAGCACCGGCGCGCCACTCCCCCATTCGACCGTCCGATCCTCGACGAAACGCTCCGAGGCCGGGTCGGCGAAGCGGGCGGAAACCGCCGCCTGGGAAGTGGCAAGGATGTTCACCGCGAAGCCGTCGGCCGCCGCGAACACTGGCTCGCTGCCCGCTGAACGGTCGATGCAGAACAGCACGAGCGGTGGGTCGAGCGATACCGAGGTGAAACTGCTGACCGTCAGCCCGACCGGGTAACCCTCTGGCCCGCGCGTGGTGACGACCGTCACTCCTGTCGCGTAGCGCCCGAGAACGGCCCTGAAGGCAGATGGATCGATGAGCATGCAAAGCCTCGGCAGCGAAGGGCAGCACGCCTTACATATCGCGGCCCAGGCCGGGTTTCAAACCCACTCCCGGGCAAGCTTGCTGGCTAATGGAAAAATCCTATTTAATCAGTCGTTTACCGGATTGTGTTGGCAAGCCAGCTAAGTTAGCGAATTATCAATCAATAGCGGGCGATGTTCGCCCTGGGGGTCGTTCGGAGACGGGAGCCGATCATGTTTGTGATCATCGGCTGGGTTACTGTGACCGTGTGCTGTATCGGCGGTTACATGGCCATGGGTGGCAAGCTCGGGCCGCTTTGGCAACCGTTCGAACTGGTGATCATCGGCGGCGCCGGGGTCGGCGCGTTCATCGTCGCGAACCCGAAATACATCCTCGCCAAGGCCGGCTACGGCTTCAAGGCCGCGCTGCGGGGCCCCAAGTACAACAAGGATGACTACCTCGAGCTTCTCTCCCTGCTCTACGCGATCTTCAAGCTCGCCAAGACCAAGGGGATGCTGGCCATCGAGTCGCACATCGAGAGACCCGAGGAAAGCAGCCTGTTCCAAGCGTTCCCACGGTTTTCCGCGGACCACCACGCGATGGAATTCCTCTGCGACTACCTTCGGATGATGACCCTCGGAACCGACAACCCGCACGAACTCGCCGACCTGCTGGACGAGGAGTTAGAGACCCACCACGCCGAGGACGCGCAGGTTCAGAGCGCCTTCCAGACCATGGGCGACGGCTTCCCGGCGCTCGGGATCGTCGCGGCGGTGCTCGGGATCATCAAGACCATGGGCTCGATCACCGAGCCTCCCGAGGTGCTCGGCAAACTCATCGGCGCCGCGCTCGTCGGTACCTTCCTCGGAATTCTGCTGGCCTACGGCTACGTAAGCCCCTTGGCGTCGGCCATGGGAAACGTGTTTGCCGCCGATGCCAAGTACCTGGGCTGCATCCGGGCCGGCCTGCTCGCGCACGTCTCCGGCTACGCCCCGGCGGTTTCGGTGGAGTTCGCGCGCAAAGCCCTGATGTCGAAGGACCGCCCGTCATTCTTCGAGGTCGAAGAGGCGGTGGCCGCACTCCCGCCGGTTTGATCGCCCGAGACGACACGCGGGGCGCCGGCGCTGGCCCCAGCCTTGCAAGGACTTGGCCGAAACCAGATTTGAGGAGGTTGCCGGTCGGTGGATAACCACGCGACTATCGTCATAAAGAAGGTCAAGAAGGGTGGCCACGGCGGCCACCACGGTGGCGCCTGGAAGGTCGCCTACGCCGACTTCGTGACCGCGATGATGGCGTTCTTCCTGCTCCTGTGGCTGCTCAACGCCACCACCGAAGAGCAGAAGATGGGTATCTCCAACTACTTCGATCCGACCGCCGTCTCCCGCGCCACCCGCTCGGGCTCGGGCGGCGTGCTGGGCGGCACATCGATCACGGTTCCGGGGGCGCTCAAATCGGCAAGCTCGCCGCCACAGATTTCCACCCCGCAGGTTGCGCGGCCACAGGCCGAGCGGACGGAGTCCCTGGACCCGGACTCCGACGATCCCGAGAACATCGAGTCCCGCCTTGGATCCCGCGAGGACGAGGAAGGAACGATCAATCAGGAGGTCGTCGAGCAGCTCCTGCGCGAGCGCGAGCAGCAGCAGTTCGAGGACGCCGAGGAGGCGATCAAGGAAGCCATCGAGAAATCTCCCGAGCTTTCGGACGTCGCCGAGTCGATCAAGATCGATTCCACCCCCGAGGGGCTGCGCATTCAGCTGCTCGACCAGGAACGCGTCGCCATGTTCCCGAACGGCAGCGCCTCGATGTACGAGAAGACCCGGCAGATCCTCAGCAAGGTGTCGGAGGTTGTCGCCAAGCTGCCGAACAAAATCGAGATCACCGGCCACACGGATTCCAAGCAGTTCGCGCCGGGTTCGACCTACACCAACTGGGACCTGTCGTCGGACCGGGCCAACGCGTCGCGGCGCGTGCTGGTGGAAAACGGTGTCGACGAGAACCGGATCGACGAGGTCGTCGGCAAGGCCGACCGGGACCCGCTGGTGGAGGATCCAGCTGACCCCACCAACCGGCGCATCAGCATCATCCTCAAGCACCTCTCAGCCACCGGCGCCGAGGGAAAGAAGATCGCCGAAGAAGAGGCCCGGCGGCGCGCTGCGGCCAACGGCGGCGCCCCTGCCGGGGCGTCGAGCGCGGCACCGGGGCGGCCGGCCCTCGATGACCGTGGCAGCCCCCCGGCGCCGCGTACCGGCGGCTGAACGCGCAGCGGCCGCTGCAGCGGGGGCCAAAGTGCGAGCCCCCCCTGTCGTCATCCCGCCAAGCTCCGTCCCGCTGGGGTGCGGGCCGGTCCGGGATGACGTTGGTTTGAAGTCAGGCATCCCGGTTGTGGTTGGGCGCCGTTGCTCTTAGCCTCATAAGCACGCGCACTCCGATACCGGTGCCGTGCGCGAGGAGTGGCCCCGGGGAGCGCATGACCGACGGAACGGATCTTCTGACCGCCTACGACAGACAGAGCCACTGGTGCGAGATGCTGGGGGGCGACGGCGCCCCGGCAGAGCACGCCTTCATGGTCCGAAACCGCATCGGCCGCCTTACCCTCTCGGACCTGGTGCGCCGGGCCGAGACCGCAGAACGCGAACTCTACAATCTTGGCATCACCTTCACCGTCTATTCCGAGCGCGATGTCATCGACCGGATCCTGCCGTTCGACGTGATCCCCCGCATCATCTCGCCGCGCGACTGGGACGTCATCGAACGCGGATCCAAGCAGCGCGTCACCGCGATCAACATGTTCCTGCACGACGTCTATCACGAGGGGCGGATCCTGAAGGACAGCGTGGTGCCGGCCGAGCTCATCTACGGCAACGCCTACTACCGCGAGCAGATGCGCGGGGTCGCTGTTCCCCATGGGGCGTACGTCAACGTCTGCGGTGTCGACCTCGTGCGCGACCATCTCGGTCAGTTCAAGGTCCTGGAGGACAACGCCCGGACGCCGTCCGGGGTATCCTACGTGGTCGAGAACCGCCACATGATGCAGCGCACTTTCCCGGACATGATGGAGGAGATCGGCATTAGGCCGGTCAGCGACTATGGCCAGAAGCTGCTGGAGGCGGTCGCCGAGATGGCGCCGAGCGCGGTGATCGACCCGCAGGTAGTGTTGCTGTCGCCGGGGGTGTTCAACTCGGCCTACTTCGAGCACGTGTTCCTGGCTCGGGAGATGGGCGTTCCGCTCGTCGAGGGCTCGGACCTGTTCGTCGAGGACGACCGGGTGTGGATGCGAACCACCGCCGGCAAGGCTCCCGTGCACGCGATCTACCGTCGGATCGACGACGCCTTCCTGGACCCGCAGGTCTTCAACCCCGAAAGCCTTCTGGGAGTGCCCGGCATCTTCGGCGCCTACGCCAAGGGCAATGTCGGACTGGCCAACGCTGTCGGGACCGGCTGTTCCGACGACAAGGCGGTCTACGCCTACATGCCGCGGATCATCCGCTACTACCTGTCCGAGGACCCGATCCTCGACAACGTCGACACCCATATCTGCCGCGAGCGGGAGGGCCTCGCCTACACCCTCGCGAACCTCGAGAACCTGGTGGTCAAGCCGGTGGGGGAATCCGGGGGCTACGGAATCGTGATCGGCCCGCGGGCGAGCCGGGAGGAGATCGAGGACATCCGCGCCAAGCTCCTGGCGGACCCCGCCAACTTCATAAGCCAGCCGATGATCGATCTCTCGGTATGCCCGACCCTGATCGACGGCATGATCGAGCCTCGCCATGTCGACCTCCGGCCGTTCGTGGTGACCGGTCAATCGTCCTGGGTGCTGCCGGGCGGGCTGACCCGGGTGGCCCTGCGCCGCGGGTCGCTGATCGTCAACTCGAGCCAAGGCGGTGGCTCCAAGGACACCTGGGTGCTCGAGGCATGACGATCGGAACCAAGTTCCTGCTCGCCCGTTACGCCGACTGCGCGCTCTGGCTCGGCCGCTATATGGAGCGGGCCGAGAGTCTGGCGCGGATCCTCGACGTCAACCTGCACTTCTCGCGCGATTCCCGCGGCAGCCAGAACTGGCGCTCGATCGTGCAGCTGAACGCCGACGAGGAACGTTTCGACAAATCGTACGATGTCGCCTCCTACGCCAACGTTGTGCATTTTTATGTTCTCGACCGCGAGAACCCCTCCTCGATCATTTCGGGTATCCGCGCCGCCAAGGAGAACGCGCGGTCGCTGCGGCCCATGATCTCGACCGAGATGTGGAGCCACCTCAACGTCTTCAACAACACCATGTCGACCCTGACGCCCGACGACCTGAAGCCGAGCGAGTTGTCGCGGGTCTGCTCGGTCATCAAGGAAGAATGCCAGACCCACACCGGGATCACCGAGGGTACCTTCTTCCGCGACCAGTCCTGGTACTTCTACCTGATCGGCCGGGAGATCGAGCGGGCGGACCAGACGACCCGCCTGCTCGACATCAAGTACCTTCTGCTACTGCCGCCGAACCAGCAGGTCGGAAGCCCGGTCGACGTCAGCCAGTGGAACTCGCTGCTGCGCTCGGTCGCCGGCTACCACGCCTACCGGCGCGAGCATCCGCGCGGCATGCAGCCCAAGCAGGTGGCGGCGTTCCTGCTGTTCAACATGAGCTTCCCGCGCTCGATCGCGCTGTCCCTGGCCCAGATCGACGGCCATCTGCATCGCCTGCGCTCGGGGTACGGCCTGCGGGCCGGCAGCGGCGCCATGGAACTGCTGGACGAGACCCGCGCCGCGCTCGCCGGCCACACGCCCGATTCGGTGATCCAGTACGGCTTGCACGAATTTTCCGACTACCTGCAGCGCCAACTCATTGCCATCACCGCCGCCGTCCGCCAGGAATTCTGCGGCGCGCCGTCGGCTCCGGACGGCCGCTGAGAGCGGGGCCACCATGCACGACGCAACCCTGGCGCCACCGCTGACCTTCTTCCACACGCTTCCAATGCCTTGCCCCTACCTGCCCGGGTTGCAGGAGCGGCGGCTGGTTTGCGACCTTTCGACGCGGCGCGGTCGCCACGCCCACGATACCCTCGCCCGGGCCGGCTTCCGGCGCACCCAGCATCTCGCCTACCGGCCGGCCTGCATCGGGTGCGCGGGCTGCGTTCCGGTTCGCTTGCGGACCGCCGACTTCCGGTGGACGCGGAGTCACCGGCGGGTGCTCCGGGCGAACGCCGACCTGTTCAGCGAAGTGGTTCCGAACGAGGCGACGCGCGAACAGTTCGATCTGTTCACCCGGTATCAGGTCGGCCGCCACGGCGACGGCGAAATGGCACTCATGGACTACCCTGATTACGCCGCCATGGTCGAACGGTCACCGATCGAGACCGACCTGATCGAGTACCGCGATCCGCGCGCCATCCTCTGGGCGGCGATGCTGATCGACCATCAGGACGATGGCCTGTCCGCGGTCTACAGCTTCTTTGAACCGGGCGCGGACAAGCGGGCGCTCGGGCGCTTCATGATCCTCGACCTGATCCGACGGACCGCGGATCGTGGCTTGTCCTACGTCTATCTCGGCTACTGGGTCCGGGGGAGCCGGAAGATGGCGTACAAGACCCAGTTCAAGCCGGTCGAATGCCTGGGGCCTTCGGGCTGGGTGGAACTTGCCGAGGAGGCGGCCTGAGCGCCGCCTGCCCACCGGGTCGCATGTTGCGCGCGACCCTCGCTTCTCTATAATCCGCGCGACCTGCGTGGTTCAGGGCCACGCGTCGCACGAACCGGTGCGGCAACGGGGGGACGATCCGCGCGCGACGCGCCGGACGGAGCAACACGGATGGGAGAAAACCATGAAGCGTCGTTCTTTTATTGCCGGGGCTAGCGTTGCCGGTGTCGCCGCCGCGGCGACCGCGATCGCCACGCCGGCGATCGCTCAGGGCAAGCGCGAACTCAAGTTGGTCACGACCTGGCCGAAGAATTTCCCCGGCCTTGGGACCGCCGCCCAGCGCATCGCCGACAACATCACCGCCCTGACCGACGGCCAACTGACCGTGAAGCTGTTCGCGGCCGGCGAACTGGTGCCGCCGTTCCAGAGCTTTGACGCCGTCGCCGCCGGCACCGCCGACATGTATCACGGCGCCGAGTACTACTGGCAGGGCAAGAGCGTCGCGTACAACTTCTTCTGCACCGTGCCGTTCGGCATGACCACCGACGAACTCAACGCCTGGATCTACTGGGGCGGCGGGCAGGAACTGTGGGACAAGCTCGCGCAGAAGGACAAGATCAAGGGCTTCATCTGCGGCAACACCGGCGTCCAGATGGGCGGATGGTTCAACAAGGAAATCAACTCGATCGAGGACCTCAAGGGCCTCAAGATGCGGATGCCGGGTCTCGGCGGTGAGGTGATGCGTCGCCTCGGCGTCGCGGTGATCAACCTTCCCGGCGGTGAGATCTTCCCGGCGTTGCAGTCCGGCGCGATCGACGCAACCGAGTGGGTCGGCCCCTGGAACGATCTGGCGTTCGGCTTCTACAAGGTAGCCAAGTTCTACTACTACCCGGGCTTCCACGAGCCGGCGCCGGCGCAGTCCCTCGGCATCAACCTCGACGTCTGGGAAAGCTTCACCGCGACCCAGAAGGGCATCATCTCGACCGTCTGCATGGGCGAGAACTCCCGCGCGCACGCCGAGTTCAACGCCAAGAACGGCGATGCTCTCAACACGCTGCTGACCAAGCACGGCGTCCAGCTCAAGAGGTTCTCCGACGACGTCCTGAAGGCCATCGGCGTTGCCTCCGGCGAAGTCATCGCCGAACTCGCCAACGCCGACGACATCACCAAGGAGGTCACAGCGAGCTTCCTGGCCAACCGGAAGAACTCCATCTCCTGGTCGCGTCTCGCGGAAGAGTCCTACTTCGCCGCGCGTCGCCTGGACTTCAAGTACGGCTGACCGCCGCGGGGCGCTCGGCGCCCTTGATGATACGGGGGATCCCGCGACGACGGCCGCGGGATCCCCTCCTTCTTTGCGACGCCAGGGAGACGTCGCGAGGCCTCGCACCGAGAATACGGCGAACACCGACACGGTAGGCGGGCCAGCCGTTACACAGGGGGTTTAAAGGTGCACGCACTCGGTAGGGTCGCCGCGGCGGTGGACTGGTCCAACGACTTGATCGGACGCGCCACCGCCTGGCTGTCGATCACAATGGTCATCGTTCAATTCACCGTCGTCATCATGCGCTACGTTTTCGGAATCAGCTCGTTGATGATGCAGGAATCCATCATCTACATGCACGGCATCCTGTTCATGGTTGGTGCGGGTTACACCCTGCTTCACGATGGTCATGTCCGTGTCGACATCTTCTATCGGGACGCCAGCGTGCGGCGTAAGGCGATGGTGGACATGCTCGGCTCGCTGATGCTGCTGATGCCGATCGTCTACCTGATCTTCATCGCCGCCCTGCCGTACGTCCAGCAGTCCTGGGCCAGCCTCGAAGGATCCCCGGAGACCAGCGGCATCCCGGCCGTCTTCCTGCTCAAGACGATCATCCTGGTGTTCTGCGTCCTGCTCGGCGCGCAGGGCGTCTCGCTGTTCCTGAAGAGTCTGATCACCATCATGGGCGGCACTCCGACCGTGAAGCACGACGCCGGGAGTGTCCCCCATGGATAACGAAGCCGCGCTCCTCTCTCTCGTCATGTTCCTGTGCGCCTGTGGGGTGCTGCTGTGCGGTTTCCCGGTGGCGTTCTCGCTGGGCGGCAGCGCCCTGCTGTTCGGCCTGCTCGCGCTGGCGCTTGACCATTTCGACACGTCGTTCTTCTTCTTCATGCCGCAGCGGATCTTCGGCACGATGACCAACGAGGTGCTGCTGGCGGTGCCGCTGTTCGTGTTCATGGGGGTCATGCTCGAACGCTCGCGGGTCGCCGAGGAGCTGCTTGAGACCATGGGCAAGCTTTTCGGCAAGCTCCGAGGCGGCCTCGGCATCGCGGTCTGCGTGGTCGGAGCCTTGCTGGCCGCGTCGACCGGCATTGTCGGCGCGACCGTGGTCACCATGGGCCTGCTGTCGCTCCCGACCATGCTCAAGCGCGGCTACAACACCGAGCTCGCCTGCGGCACGATCTGCGCCTCCGGCACGCTCGGTCAGATCATCCCGCCGTCGATCGTGCTGGTGCTGCTGGGCGACCAGATCTCCAACGCCTACACCGACGCCCAGCGCGAGGCTGGCAACTGGTCGCCCGAGCCTGTATCAGTCGGCGACCTGTTCGCCGGCGCGCTGATTCCCGGCCTGACGCTTGTCGGCATGTACATCCTCTACGTGATGATCGTGGCCATCGTCCGTCCGTCGGCGGCACCGCCGATCGTCGATGAAGGCGACTCGGACGATCCGAAGTTCTGGATGAACGTGTTCCACGCCTTCGTGCCTCCGATCGTCCTGATCGTTGCGGTCCTGGGGTCGATTCTCGCGGGAGTGGCGACGCCGACCGAGGCCGCCGCGGTCGGGGCGGTCGGCTCCCTGATGCTGGCCGGCATCCGTCTCGACGAGAGTCACGGCTGGCCGATCTACCTGTCGGCGTTGTCGTTGGTGGCCATGCTGCTGCTGTCGTCGAACTTCGACCTGCGGCTAAGCCGCGACGTCATCCCGACCGGCGACATGCTCGCGATCGCCGCCGGCGCGTTGGCCTGCGCGGTGCTCACCTGGGGACTGATTGTCTGCCTGGTCAGGACCTACCGCGCCGGCATCCTGACCTCGGTCAACCGGACGACGCTGCAGGTGTCGTCGATGTTGTTCGTGATCCTGATCGGCGCAGCGATGTTCAGCCTGGTCTTCAAGGGCCTGGGCGGCGACCAGTACGTCAAGGACCTGCTGACGTCGCTGCCGGGCGGCGTCTGGGGCGGAATTCTGGTGGTCATGCTGGTGATGTTCGTCCTCGGGTTCTTCCTGGACTTCATCGAGATCGTTTTCGTGGTGGTGCCGATCGTGGCGCCCGCCCTGTTCCTGCTCGATCCGGAGATGTCGCCGGTCTGGCTCGGCGTGATGATGGCGATGAACCTTCAGACCTCGTTCCTGACTCCCCCGTTCGGCTTCGCGTTGTTCTATCTGCGCGGCGTGGCGCCACCGGAGGTGACGACCATGCACATTTATCGTGGTGTCATTCCGTTCGTGCTGATCCAGATCGGCGCCCTCGGGATGCTGGCGTTGTTCCCGGAACTGGCAACCTGGTTCCCGAAGGTGGTCTTCGGTTAGGGACGCCATCCAAGTGATGGAGTCCGCCTGGCTGATCGACCGCTACGCGAGACTGTGCGTGTCAGCGGACCGCCACGCCGACGACGGCTGGCGGTCCCTGAACGAAGACGGCATGAAGCGGCGGTACGCGATGGATCCGGAAACCCTGGATCGCTTCGCGGACTACGTTTTCGGTGGCATCGGGTTCGAGGTGCTGCGAGACTTTTTGGGGGCCACACCGTCGATCGACGGTGTGATCCTCAAGCGTCCTCAGCCGACCGCCGAGCAGCGCCGGTCACACGCCACCGCCGCGGCCGGACTGCTGAAAAATGCGTTGGAGTACTTCCATCGAAACCGGATCGCTCCGGAAGAGTGGGGGCCTCTGCTGACGGCCGACAACGTGGTCGGCGGAATGCTCATGAAGGTCCCCGTCGAGGGTCGGTCGATCGTGGTCAGCAGCCACACCCTCGCCGTGGCGACGAGAGCCCCGGAGATGCGGATGGCCCTCGGTGCGATTCCGCCCTCGGTTCTCGAGATCGGCGGCGGGCACGGCCGTTTCGTGCGCGACGTGCTGAAACTGTCGCCAGGATCGCGGATCACCTACTGCGACCTTCCGTTCAACCTTCTGCTGGCGGCGCGCTATCTCTCCCGGGTGTTTCCAGGCCAGGTCCATCTGGCGTGGAACGGCGACGACGTTCCCGACACCGCGCGGATCACCCTGGTTCCACCGTGGCGGCTGGCGGAAATCCCCTATTCGATCGACGTCTGCTGCAACTTCCTGTCGTTCCAGCACATGCACCGCGAGAACCTTGCCTTCTATGGCACGGCCCTCGCCCGCCTTGGCGTCGGGACGATCTACCACGTGAACCGCTTGACGCCCCTGCACCCTCAGGAGATCGCGCTCGACGACTACCCGTTCCGCGATCTGTACCGCACGATTTCCCGGCGGGTTGTCTCACGGGCCGACTTCTACAGGCACGTGGACGGCCAACGCCAACGGCTTGGCAGCGGTGAGCGCGTCGAGGAGGTCCTGCGTCTCGCCTGAGCCGCGGGGTGAGCTCGCGCCGCCGGGGTCGTTCAGGTGAAGCGCGGCGGACGCGGGAAGCCGTTCGGCGGGTTGCGCCCGGCGCCGGCGCGTTTGCCCCGCCAGAGATCCAGTTCCGGTTCGGTGCGCCGGCGACCGCCCTGCAGGGACCAGGACAGCCCGTCCTCGGCCCGGAAAACGATCGCGTCGGCCAACTGGCCGCCGGTCTTGTACTTTTGCAGGATCACGCCCTTACCGCGCCCCATCTCCGGCAGATCGGCGCGGTCGAACACCAGCAGCTTGCGGTTGGTCCCGACGACGGCAACGGCATTGCCGGCTGCCGGCACGCACACCAGCGCCCTGGCGCCGGACTCCACCACCAGCACCTGCTTGCCGGCCCGGGTCTGAGCAACGACGTCGTCAGACGGCACCACGAAGCCCCGCCCCTCGGTCGATGCCACCAGCAGCCGCTCGCCGGATCGGTGCGCCCGGATGGTGACCACGTCCTCGTCGTTGGCTAAGTCGATCATCAGGCGGATCGGCTCTCCGTGCCCGCGCCCCGCTGGCAGTTTGTCACCGCCGATGGTGTAGAACCGGCCGTCGGTGGCAAACACCAGGATCTTGTCGGTGGTCTCGGCGTGCAGGCGGAAGCGCTCGCCATCCCCCTCCTTGTACTTGACCTCCTGGTCGGGGCCGATATGGCCCTTTAGGGCGCGGATCCAGCCTTTCTCCGAGCAGATCACGGTGATCGGCTCGCGTTCGACCAGCGCCTCTGCCGGCACCAGCACGGCACTCGGGGCCGACCCGATCTCGGTGCGACGGCGACCGAGATCGGTCGCCTTGCCGAAGCCGCGCCGGACCTCGTCAAGTTGCTGACCGACCGTGCGCCAGCGGCGGCGCTCGTCGTCGAGCAGCGCCAGCAGGTCGTCGCGCTCGGCGGACAACTCCTCAAACTCCTTGCGGATCTCGATCTCCTCGAGCCGGCGCAGGGCCCTTAGGCGCATGTTGAGGATCGCCTCGACCTGCACGTCGGACAGATCGTAGGTACGCATCATGATGGCCTTCGGCTCATCCTCCTCGCGAATGATGCGGATGATCTCGTCGAGGTTCAGGTAGGCGATCAGGTAGCCGCCGAGCACCTCCAGGCGGTGGGCGATCTTTCCCAGGCGATGCTGAGTTCGCCGGACCAGGACCTCGTGTCGGTGATCCAGGAACGCCTGCAGCGCCTCCCGCAGGCTCATGACCCGGGGCACGTTGTCCTTGTCGAGGACGTTGAGGTTGAGCGAGATGCGGCTTTCCAGGTCGGTCTGGCGGAACAGGCTTTCCATGAGCATGTCCGGATCGACGTTGCGGCTCTTCGGCTCCAGGACCAGCCGGATGTCGACGGCCGATTCGTCGCGGATGTCGTCGAGCAGCGCCAGCTTGCGATTCTGCAGAAGCTCGGCCATGCGCTCCACCAACCGAGACTTCTGGACCTGGTAGGGGATCTCCGTGACGACGATCTGCCAGGTGCCGTTCTTCAGCGGCTCCACCTCCCAGC